>DASRLM010000299.1:0-6977 GCA_035648455.1 Puia sp.
GAAGACCGCATATCCGGTGTTTATGCGGCTTTTAAGGGATACGCGAACGGAATTGAATTTAACGTCCTGGACCGGGTGGTGAACGGAGACGTGATAGCCGATAATGCTTATGCCGGTGGCGACAATCCGGACAATATCACCCTCGATATCTTTAAAGCCAATGCTTTGAATGGAAATATATCACGGGACTGGGCAGACGCTTATGCGATCATATCTGCTGCAAACCTGGCCATTAAGCAGGTTGCCGCCTGCACGGATCCGGCATTAAACCTGGGCAGAAAAAATCAGATCCTGGGCGAAAGTATGTTCATGCGCGCCTTTCTTTATTTTGACCTTGTGCGTCTCTGGGGAAGGGTTCCGCTGGTTTTAATTCCACCGGACGAAACCAATTCTGAAACCCTGATTAAATCCGTGATCATTCCCCAGTCGTCCGTTGATTCGGTTTATGATGAAATCCTGAGCGACCTGTGGCTTGCTGAAAAAAATACGCGCGATGTGGGCGCCGACCCCAGTAAGTTCACCGTAACCAAAGGCACCGCGGATGCCCTGCTGGCTAAAGTATATGCCAGCAAATCTCCGGCAAACTGGGACTCCGTCGCTTACTATTGTGACAAAGTGATACCGCTATATTCTTTGGTAGCCAATTACAGTGACCTGTGGGACAATAATCACAAAAATAACAGTGAAGCCATCTGGGAATTGCCCTTTGACGGTTATAGCGCCGGCGACCAGGTGGGTAACTGGGCACCATCGATCTGGGTAGGCGGATCCACAGACAATTATGAAGGCGGCGGATGGAAAAAATTCAACACGCCGAGCAATGATCTTGTTGGTGCATTCCTTTCTGAAAACGATACGGTGCGACTCAACAATTCCATAACCTTTGTTGACATAACCGGGCAGTGGACAGATGCATACTGGACCGATTATACCCATTATCCCTTCCTCACCAAATACAACGATCCTTCCAACGGGATCAATGATATGTACATGATCCGGCTGCGGATATTCTGTTGTTGCGTGCAGAAGCTTATAACAGCGGCTCGGATATAAATAATGCAGCCACCCTGGTGAACGAGGTGCGTGCGCGTGTAGGACTTCCGCTAACCACGGCTGCCAGTCAGGCTGATATGGCATTGGCGATAGAAAAAGAACGAAGACTTGAACTGGCCTTTGAAGGTCAGCGCTGGTTCGATCTGCTGAGAACAGGAAGGGCCCTGGATGTGATGAATGCGGTGAAAGACGGAAATGGGAATAATCTCAATTACAATGTGCAGGGGTATCAGTTATTACTGCCCGTTCCGCAAACACAACTTGATTTAAATCCGCTATTAATCCAGAATCCGGGTTACTGACAGCAGGCTCTGATAAGTAAAGCCCGGATGAAAGCGACCGGGCTTTTTTATTTATATTTATCATTCAATTCAATCAGCCATGCCCTATATACCATTAAATAAAGATCTGCCCGGCATCACAGGGCTGCTGGATTACAGAAAAGATACCGCCCTCCCGATCAGACAACTCACCCAGATCCTGCTGCGCGGTGATTCCACGCTTACTGAAGGAGAAAGGGAACTCATTGCCTCCGTTGTTTCTTATGGAAATGAATGTGCTTTCTGTACGGCTGCGCATACGGCTGCTGCCGATTTGTTGCTGGGAGAAAAAGAACCTGCGGAAAAAGCAAAATTTGATCCCATCCATGCACCCGTCAGTGAAAAAATGAAAGCCTTGCTGGATATCGCCAGGGCGGTTCAAAAAAGCGGGAAAGATGTTACGCCGGGCATGATAGAAAATGCAAAACGACAAAATGCAACGGACCTGGAAATACACGATACCGTGCTGATTGCGGCCCTTTTCTCATTATACAACCGGTATGTGGACGGGCTGGCCAGTGTTACCCCATCGGATCCTTCCTTTTATGAAAGGCTGGCGGTGATCTTAAAAAACAGCGGGTACCTGCCCACTCCCGGAAGATATGACAGCCTGAAAAGATAATCCGGCATTTAGAGAATAGAATCAAAATACAAGGCGGCTGCGCCGAGAATGCCCGCATGTTCCAGCCCGGATAATTTGATCTGCAGCCGTTCCGCAGACCGCGCATATACGAGGGTGTGAATGCGTTTCCACATATTTTCAGAATAATAAGGGAATGCCTTGCGAACCGATCCGCCCATAATGATCAGATCAGTATCGTAGGTATAGAGGATCGTTTTTATTGCGTTTCCCAGGTGCGTTCCCATTTCCGCGTACATGCCGATGGCTTCCGCATCACCGGCCAGGGCTTTTTTAAAAACCTGCTCACCATCCACCTGGTATACATTCTGAAAAAACTGTCCGCAGGCATAATACTCATAATATTTATCCAGGTATTCCACCACACCGAATTCTCCGGCTCCGCAATTCACCCCCGCATATAATTTATGGTTTATGATGATGCCCGCTCCCAGGCCCGTTCCAATAGTCAGCCCGATCATAAAAGGATTCCCTTTCCCCTGCCCGTAATAATGTTCAGCCAGGGCAAAACAGTTGGCATCGTTATTCACGATCACCGGCAACTGGTATTTTTCTTCCATCCATTTTTTGAGCGGTACTTCCTTCCAGGAAGGAATATTCTGCACATCATAAACGATCCCCTGTTCCAGGTCCACTACGCTGGGGACCCCGATCCCAATGGCTTTTACGGATTTATCGATCAGACGTCCGGCCAGGGAGAAAATATCCTCCATCACTTCTTCCACCGATGCCTGCCCGTTGATGCGTTTGGAGTGCATATCCGAAACCGTGTGCTCGTTCACCAGACCACAACGCAGGTTTGTTCCACCCAGATCCATGCCGATGACATTTCCCGTTATAGAATTTTTCATTTATTTTCTTCCGGATTTTTTTTTCGAAAAAGATCCACCGTTTTATTGGTCACAATGGGCTTTGCCCAGAACCCGATGCTGAGGATATATCCCATGGTCAGGTAGAGGATGAACATGCCGGAGCGCAGTCCCAGGTGGTCTCCCAGCCATCCGATGATCAAAGGCACCACGGCTCCCCCGATGATGCCCGTTACCAGGATACCCGAAAAAGAACCATGGTGTTCGCTGACGGAATTCAGGGCCAGGGAAAAAATAATCGGATACATCACGGAGGCAAAAAATCCAACCAGCGTAAAGGCAACCAGGGATATCTGCGCGGTTTCAAAAAGCGCCAGGCTCAGGCATACCAGGGCCAGTGAAGTGAAAATGATCAGTACTTTGCGGCTGTCCATCACTTTAAGCAGGAGTAAACCCACCACCCCGCCGGCCGTCATCAGTCCCCAGAAATAAGCCACGGCCTGCGCTCCTGTGGTTTGCGGATCAAGTCCGTGATACGTGGATAAAAATTGCGATATCCAGTTGGCCACGCCCTGTTCCGTACCCACGTAACAAAAAAGGGCAAGGAAGTACAGCACCACCACCGGGTTTTTAAATAACAGGATATGGGTTTGGAGCGCGCCTGCCTTTTCATCCTGGCTCAGTTCCACTTTTGGGAACCTGGAAAATAAAATGATGAGGATCATGATGAGGCAGATCACTGTAAACACCCAGTAAAGGGATATCCACTGCAGATTCGCGGGCACAACCGAACGGAGCATCGAAATAAAACCCTGTTGCTGATCTCCTTTCAGATTTTTAACCAGGGAAGCATACACCAGGGGACTGATAAAAGAGGCCAGTCCGAAAATCAGTTGGGCAAGCACGGAATTAAACGCATAATGTTCCTCCCCCCCGGAAGTGCGCAACAGCGGATTGATCACAACCTGCAGCATGGCCATGCCGCAACCGATCAGGAAAAGGGAAAGGACAGCCGTTAAATAATTGGGGAAGGCCGCCAGCAGCAGGGAACCGGCAAAGGCAACGGCAAAGCCGGCGACCATGATTTTCTTTTCCTTGTATTTCTCAATCAGCATGCCGGAAGGAATGGACATCACCCCGTATGCGATAAAAAAAGCAAAGGGCAACAGGGCCACCAGGGTGAGGCTGAGATGAAATCCATTGATCATGTCCGGTATCAGTGGGCCGATAACATTGGTCAGGAAGGAAATCACAAAGAAAGTAAGCATGATGAGGCTTACGATGTAATAGTTGCGTTTCATAATTTTTTTTATCGGGCTTATGGTTTATGGACCGGCGAATAAATATATCAAGATTACCCAAGATCGTCAAAAGCGGTAACTTAGTTAGCCTTAACGCACACTTATGTATAAAGGAGTCCTGCTTGTCCTTTTCATCCTGTATGGCATGTTGTCTGCGACTGCCCAGCAGAATAAAAAGGGCAATACCGTTTTGCACGATGGCTGGAACATGCAGTCATCCCTGTCCGTTAGCGCTTCAGGGAGTGAAATTTCAAGTCCCTCGTTTAAACCGGCTGCCTGGTATGTGGTAAGCGTCCCGACCACCGTCATTGCCGGTCTCCTGAAGAATAAACGATACGATTTTGATCCGTTTTATGGCAGGAACCTGGAAAAGATCGCCGGCCCGGAGTTCGACAAAACCTGGTGGTTCAGAAAAGGATTCAGCGTTCCGGCCGCGGAAAAGGGAAAAAATACCCGGCTTATCCTGCAGGGGATCAACTACCGCGCGAACATCTGGCTGAACGGCAAATTGGTTGCGGATTCCAGCCACGTGATCGGACCATTCCGGATCTTTGAGTTTGACGTAACAACCGAAATAAAATATGACGGTCCCAACGTCCTGGCCATAGAAGTGGCCCGTCCCTATAATCCAAACAGGCGCGGCGGCGACCTGGCCATTGACTATGCCGACTGGATCCATTACCCCGCAGATTATAATGGTGGGATCGTGAATGATGTGGAAATCGGCTACTGCGATAAAATAGCGGTGGAACATCCCCTGGTCACCACGGTGTTCGACCTGCCGTCCCTGGCTACCGCCCATCTTCAGGTGGATGCCGAACTCACCAACTATGCTGATCAGGAAGAAACAGCTTTATTGAAAGGAACAATAAATGAGTCCATCCATTTTCAGCAGGAAGTGCATCTGCAAGCCGGCGAATCCAGGAACCTGAGTTTCGATTCCAGGGATTACCCACAGCTGAATGTAAAAAACCCGCACATCTGGTGGCCCTGGCAATACGGAAAACCGGCATTAAATAAAATCACACTCGAGGTAATCAGAAAAGGAAAGCCGGGCAGCGCGGTGACTGAAAAATTCGGGATAAGGCAGATAACATCCGACCTTATCGACACCGCATCCCGGATGTTCCTGGTGAATGGAAAAACCATCATGCTCCGGGGTGCGGCCTGGTCCCCCGATATTTTTCAGCGCCGGGCCGCAGAAAGACAGGAACAGGAAATCAGGCTGGTGCGGGACATGAACATGAATCTCATCCGCTCCGAAGGAAAACTGGAAGACGATCATTTCTATGAACTCTGTGATCAGTACGGACTGCTGGTGATGACGGGCTGGATGTGCTGCGGCGCCTGGCAGTTTCCCGAACTCTGGGATAGTGTAAAAAGAAATGTGGCCATGGAGTCCGATAAAAGCGTGATGTACTGGCTGAGGAATAAAGCCTGTATTATGGCCTGGCTGAACGGGAGCGACCTGGTGCCAAAAGATACCAGCATTGAAATAGACTACCTGAAAACGGAAAGAGAGCTGAAATGGCCGAATCCGATACTCGCAACGGCCACCGCGGAAGTATCTAAAATATCCGGCCGCAGCGGTTTAAAAATGAATGGCCCTTACGATTGGGTACCGCCCATTTACTGGGAAACGGATTCCAATAAGCTGGGCGGCGCCTGGGGCTTCGCTACGGAAATATCGCCCGGCCCTTCCATTCCCCCTATGGAAAGCCTGCTCAAATTCATTCCGGCTGATTCCCTTTCCATCCACAACAGCCTGTGGTTATACCATTGCGGAACCATGAATTTCGGGACAACGGATATTTTCAGCCAGGCGCTGGAAGAAAGATACGGTGCATCATCTGCCATCGGCGATTTTGTTGCCAGGGCACAGGCGCAGAATTACGAGGGGCACCGCGCCATGATGGAAG
Source organism: Puia sp. (assembly GCA_035648455.1). GTDB lineage: Bacteria > Bacteroidota > Bacteroidia > Chitinophagales > Chitinophagaceae > Puia. The sequence goes on from DASRLM010000299.1 coordinate 6,043, forward strand.
CCTACGGTCTGAATAAATACCACACGGCTACCGGCGTGGATCAATGGATGCTGGGTAATCCCTGGCCAAGCCTCATCTGGCACACCTATGATTATTATCTCTATCCGGCGGGCACTTATTTCGGAATGAAAAAGTCAATGGAACCTTTGCATGTTCAGTATTCCTATAAATCCAAAGAGATCATCATCAATAATTCCCGGTTGGAACCCCGGGCAGATCTTACCGTTAACGCCACCGTATATAATCTGGACGGCTCCCGGAAATATCAGCATGCCATCAGCACATCCGTTGAGGCGGATAATATTAAAAGATGCTTTACCATACCGGAAATTGACGGACTGGATTCTCTTTATTTTTTAAGGCTTGAAATGAAGGACCGGAACGCAAAAACAATTTCCCTGAACTGGTACTGGCTGTCGAAAAATGAAGATGTGCTGGACTGGAAAAAGTCAACCTGGTACTATACCCCACAAACGGATTTTGTTCATTACCAGGGATTACAACATCTGCCGTTAACGCAGGTGCAGGTTCATTATACAACGGAAAAAGCCGAAGCCCAAACCACTCAGCATGTCCGCGTGACGAATACCGGCAAGTCGGTGGCATTTTTCGTTCATCTCCGTTTACTCAAAATGAAAGGCAGTGATGATATCCTCCCGGTTATTTTTGACGACAACTATTTACTGCTGGCCCCTGGCGAAACCAGGAATATTGACATACGCTATCTGGATAAGGATGCCGGAAAGGGAGTTCCCTATTTACTCACGGCTGCCTGGAACCTCGATGTGAACGGCAGCAGGACAGAAAAAAATTCGGGCTTCGGCAGGGAGCTGAAGTAGTCCCGACGGGGCAAAGCCGACCCAACCCGTAGAGCCATTTTGGATTTGATGGCTTTGCAGGCAATGACACCGGGTGCAATTGCCGAAAACTTTGAC
>DASRLM010000300.1:0-3939 GCA_035648455.1 Puia sp.
AAGCAATATACAACTGGGCCATTTCCCCGCTTATACTGGTTGGTCTGCTTGCGGGCTGCAGCCAGTCACCTGAAAAAAATAAAGAAATCGTAGTTATGGAAAACGGAAACAAGAAAGTATTTGGAACAATCGGTAAGGACACGATATACAGTTATTCCCTGCAAAACGGAAAGGGAATGAAGGCCGTAGTGTCTAATTATGGGGGTACCCTGCTGGAACTATGGACGCCGGATAAATCCGGTAAACCAGGGGATGTGATTCTGGGATTTGATTCGCTGGAAGGTTACCTGCAAAAGGGAAACCCTTATTTTGGCGCCCTGGTCGGACGTTATGCCAACCGGATAGGCAATGCGCGGTTTACCATCGATGGGAAACAATATACTTTAGCCCCCAACAACAACGGCAATACTTTACACGGGGGAATCAGGGGATTTGATAAAGAGATCTGGACCGTGGAGCAGGTGAATGATTCCAGCGTGGCCCTGTCTTATACCAGTCCGGATGGTGAGGAAGGTTTTCCCGGATCCATGACGGTTAAAGTGGTTTATACGGTTACTGCCGATGATGGATTGAAGATCGACTATACGGCAGTGAGTGATAAAAAAACGCCGGTTAACCTGACCAATCATGCCTATTTTAATTTGTCCGCCGGACGTGATTCCACCATACTTCAGCAAGAACTCACCCTGCATGCGTCACACTATACGCCGGTGAATGATTCCCTGATCCCGACGGGCCAGATTGCTTCGGTGAAAAACACGCCCATGGATTTTTTAAAACCCAAAAAGGTTGGTAAGGACATTGGCCAGGTAAAAGGTGGTTATGATCACAATTATGTCATCGACAGAAAAGACAGTGGACTGGTGCTGGCTGCTAATGTATTTGATGAGGTCAGCGGCCGTGACATGCAGGTGTGGACCACTCAGCCCGGAGTTCAGTTTTATACCGGGAATTTTCTGAATGGCAGTCTCACGGACCGTGATGGAAAAAAGATCGTGCAACACGCCGCGTTGTGCCTGGAAACCCAGCATTTCCCCGATTCTCCCAATAAGCCCTCCTTTCCCAATGTGATCCTCGAACCCGGGCAGACCTTTCATGAAACCACGGAATATAAATTCTCAACCAGGAAATAATCCTTGATTTGCGGATGCAAACCATATCACCTAAATCTGATGTTCGTGAAAAAAAGTATTTTCATCTTTGTCCTTTTTGTATTCCATGACGCGTTTGCGCAAACAGAACGTCCGGTTTGGACAAAAGCAGCAGCAAAAACCTGGTATGCCAGGCAGGGTTGGTTGAGGGGCAGTAATTTTATTCCCAGTGCGGCCGTCAATCAGCTGGAGATGTGGCAGAAGGAAACTTTTGACACCGCCACCATTTCGCGTGAGTTGGGTTATGCTTCTTCCATCGGATTAAATTGTATGCGCGTTTTCCTGCACCACCTGGCCTGGCAGGTTGATCCCTCCGGCTTTAAAAACCGGGTTGGTCAATACCTCACCATCGCCCATGCGCATCATATTAAAACCATTTTTGTATTTTTTGACGATTGCTGGAACGAAAGTTATCACGCAGGTAAACAACCCGCTCCTAAAATGGGTGTGCACAATTCAGGATGGGTCCGTGATCCGGGCAAACTTTTGTATGATGAACCGTTACTAACGGATACCCTGGAAACGTATGTGAAAGACATGTTGAAGTCCTTTAAAAATGATGGCCGGATCCTGATGTGGGATCTCTATAATGAACCCGGCAATTCGGAATACGGGGAGAAAAGCATGCCCCTGATGAAAAAAGTTTTTCTCTGGGCGCGTGAGGCCAACCCGTCGCAACCCATAACCGCCGGAGTTTATACTGAAGATCTCCCGGATTTTAATCACTTCCAGCTGACCCACTCAGACGTGGTCACGTATCATAACTATGGCGTTGAAACGGAACAACAGCAGGCCATTGATTCTTTAAAAAAGTATGGTCGTCCGCTGATCTGCACCGAATATATGGCAAGGCCCCGGGGTAGTACTTTTTTTAATATTATGCCCCTGTTAAAAAGAGAAAACGTGGGTGCCATCAACTGGGGACTGGTAGCCGGTAAAACGAATACCAAATATGCCTGGGACGCGCCCATGCCGGACGGCGCTGATCCGAAACCCTGGTTCCATGAAATATTCAGACCGGATGGAACGCCTTATGATCCGAAAGAAACGGATCTGATCAGGAGTCTGACCGGTAAACGTTAGAGTTCCCAGCCAACGGAAGCCAGGGCCTTGCTGGTGCCGGCATAATCTTTATGAATGATTCCACGTATTCCCAGTCCATCCGCCACCTGTACAAACATCTGCCTGTCTTCAAGGTAAATCACCTGTTCCGGCTTTACCTGGGCAATATCCAGCGCCACTTTGAAAATATCCGCATCGGGTTTTCTGAAATGGACAAAACTGGAGGAAATGAAAAAATCAACAAATTCATTGAGCCGGAATGTCTGTATCCGGTAATTATTCAGTTCCCGGCCTTCATTGCTGACAACGGCAATTTTGATCCCGTATTTTTCCTTAATGCCGCGGATGAGTTTCAGCATATCCGGAAAAGGTTTCGACTGGTCAAACATGAATTTCCGGAAATCAGATTCACTGAAACTTCTTTTCTTGTAAAAAACCAGCCGTTTGAGATATTCATCCATTGAAATCTTGCCGGATTCATATGTATCAAAAGTAAGATGGTGCCTTTCTTCCGTTTCTACCGGATCCAGATTAAATTTTTTGATTGCTTTTATCCTGCAGCTTCTGTCCCATCCGTTCGTAAGCATTACGCCACCGATATCCGTAAATAGGGTAGTGGGTAGTTCCTGTTTTTTTCTATTCATGCAATCGTAATTTGTTTTTCAAGATAAACATCCTGAATGCTGTTCAGTAATTGAACTCCCTCTTTAAACGACCGCTGGAAAGCTTTCCTCCCGGAGATCATGCCCGAACCCCCGGCCCGTTTGTTGATCACGGCAGTGCGCACAGCTTCCATCAGGTCCTTTTCTCCTTCAGAAGCTCCGCCGGAATTGATCAATCCCGCACGACCGGCAAAACCGTTCAACACCTGGTAGCGGCAAAGATCTATGGGGTTATCGGAAGAAAGATCAGTATACATTTTATCATCGAGTTTTCCATAGTGACTGTTTCCCATATTCAGCGCTTTGTAGCCGCCGTTGAGATCGGGAAGTTTTTGTTTCAGGATATCCGCCTGTATGGTTGCTCCGAGGTAATTGGCCTGTCCGGTGAGATCCGCAGCGGTATGATAATCCTTTCCATCTTTCACAAAGGCCTTGTTCCTCAGATAACACCAGAGCACGGTGGTCATGCCGAGGCGGTGTGCCTCATCAAAGGCCAGTGCGATTTCCGTGATCTGCCGGTCAGATTCCTCCGAACCGAAATAGATGGTGGCACCGATGGCGGCTGCGCCCATGTTCCAGGCATCTTTTACGGAACCAAAAAGGATCTGGTCAAATTTATTCGGATAGGTGAGTAATTCATTGTGATTGATCTTTACAATAAAAGGAATGCGGTGCGCATATTTTCGCGCCATCATGCCCAGTATTCCAAATGTGCTGGCCACGGCATTGCAGCCGCCCTCGATGGCCAGCCGTACAATATTTTCCGGATCGAAGTACAGGGGATTTTTTGCGAAAGACGCTCCTGCACTGTGTTCCACGCCCTGGTCAACAGGAAGAATGGAAAGATACCCGGTACCGCCCAGCCGCCCGGTGTCAAACATTTGCTGCAGGCTGCGCAGGGTTTGCAAATTGCGGTTCGAATGGCTTAAAACATCGTGGATAAAATGGGGAGAGGGAAGCTGGAGAGCGGAGGCGGGAACTTTTTTGCAGGTATGGGTGAAGAGATCTTCGTTTTCTTTACCCAGTAATGCGGTGATTTGCTGATAATTCATAATAAAGAAATA
>DASRLM010000301.1:0-5383 GCA_035648455.1 Puia sp.
GTATAAGTTTTTATACAAGGCGATCACGGGTTGATGGTCCGTTCCACCTGCATACTGCAGGTTATCCGGCCCTGCTGTTTTTAAATTCTGTATCAGGTCCTTTCTGTATCCTGTACGGATTTGCTCGTAATTTTTTTGCAGGTCCAGAATATAATTTGCCCGCAAGGGAAACCCTGACAAACAGTTGGCCCCGTTCAACGGCAATTCGCAAAAACGAAAATGTTTTTCGCAGCGCGATAAAAACGACCCGATGAGCGAGCCGCTGGATGGCAAAGGGGAAAACAGGCCGAGCTGGGCGGTGAATGCCGGCTGGTACAAATAGCGGATGCCATATTTCCGGTTCCAGGGCAGGGGCATCACGGCTTCGTAGTCGTTCAGTACCAGCGCAGCCCAGTTTTTCGCCATGTGATCCAGGTAAAACGATTGTCCATAAATCAGGCCGTTTACAGAACCGGAAACACACTGATCCCATTTTTCCGGATCAATTGCTGCCTGTTGTAAAAAACTGATATTGATGTTAGTTTCTGAATGCATGATGCAGCATTTCCGCCTTGATTTTGGACTCCGGATTCTGAATGTCTATGCTGAAGGTAATGCGTTTTCCAAATCCTTCTGATTTCAGGAGATCACGGAAATCGCTGCTGTAGATCAGCGGCGCATAAATATTCAGCAAATTTTTAAACAGGGAAAGCTGAATGCCGCCGGTATATAGAAAACGGCTGGTTTCTGCGTTTGTTTTCCAGGCTTCTGCGTACGTGCCGATATCAAAGAAGATCCGGACGGGTACGGGAAAGGGAAATAATTTTTCAGGCAGGGTGGTTGCGAAATTCAACGCCGTCACCCAGTCTGCCGACCGGCCCTGGACATAAGGATAGGCGTCCATGCGGAGTTTTAATCCGCCATCCCGGATCATGATCTGCTGGGCCGGCAATTCCCCATTGGAGAGGGAGGTATTCTCCAGCGCATAGGAAGAAGACCGGCCCACAAAATATTGGTCGTAAGTATAATCTTCACCGCCGGTTACGCCCAGCAGTTTGGGTTCATAACGGGTCAGGTCCTGCCGGTTATTCAGATTCCACACGCCGAATTTCCCGGCGAAGAACCGCACCGTCATACCACCACCTGCCGGATAATTGAAAAAATAATGGGCAGTCAGATTAATGCGGTAGAATAAATCGCTTTGCTGCAGTTCCAGCCTTGCATCATATGGATATAATGTCCGCTGATCCACCAAATTCATGCTCCATTGATTCAGATACCGGAAGCTGCCCGAAACGGCATTGGGATGAAGCAGGGAATCTTTCGAAGAAACGGCATAATCTGCAAAATTCTTTTCCCGGATGAGGTAAGTTTTAAAATCCATCCATTTTTCCAGTGTGCTGCGGGGTGATCGTTTTTTGAAGTCGAATCGCAGGTAAGGAACGAGCTTGGAAAAATTTTCAAACAAAATAGTTCCTGAACTGTCGCGGGCAAAATTGCTGGAAAAACGGGATCCGTTCAGTCCGAACGTGATCTTCCGGAAAACTTTTTCGGGATACCAGGTATAACTGATCCTGCCCAGGCCCTGCAGGGTTTTACTTCCGGTGGCATACATGGGCAGGAAAACGAACTGAAAATTATTTTCCGGCAGGTTCACATTGTGGATCAGGACGCCCGGCATCCATTGATCATACCGGTTGTACCCGACTATAGGCGCCAGGGACACATATTCATATTGTTTATGCTGAGCGGCGGAAAAAACAAAAGCCGGCCTGATTTTTTTTCGTGATGAAGGAGGAACAATGGGCTGATCCGTATTTATTTTTTCAAAAAAGCCATCTTCACTATTCCGGGAGATTTTTTCGACGGCCCGTTTAAAATCATCAGGGTATGGATGACCGAATTTCCATTGATCAAAGTAAAGCCGGATGCAGCGGTCGAAGTTCTCTTCACCCAGCGAATCTTCGAGGGCCTGGAGGAACAGTCCGGCCTTCGATCCGGGAATCAGATCATAATTTTCACGGGTCAGTTCCGCCGAAGGGGTGCTGATGGGCTGGGTTGTTCTTTCTTTTTCTGCAACCCTTAACCAGAGCCGTTCGTCTTTCAGGGCGCTCCGGGTGTTTTGTTTTTCTGAAGGAAGCGGGTTCAGCCGGCGGTTGTAATAATCGATAAAACCCTTCGACAGCCAGGGATACATCCGTTCGTCCGACGGACAGATGGCCTGAAACCATTGCGCCAGCAGGGCCACGCCCGCTCCAGCACCGGAATCAGATTTTAAGGTATTGGCATCTAGTTGGATCATGCCCGAAAAACTTTGGTCCTGGGGTTTGAGGGTTTCAATGATACTCAGACTGGAATAAGGGTAGGCTGCAATAAGCCTTGAAATTTTTTGGATTAGCGGTTTGGCCAGATCAAGTTGCTTTTGCATCAGGATGCTATCCTGTGGAAAATAAAACAGATGAAGTTCCAACTGCCTGCCGTCATCCATTTGAACGGAATCTTTTTTCTCCAGCAGCTTTTTGTCGGCCACCCAGGAAAAGGCGTTGGCATTTTGAATGGAAAAGAAATAATCATTCAATCCGGGAGTGGATTTGATCAGGCTATCCGGCGAACAACCCGCGGCCAGTATATAGGCTTCCGGAATTTGTACGCGGACCCGGTAGTCCGCCGTTTCATGAAAGGCCCCGCCCTGCGCCAGGAAAGGCATGGGATGCCAGCCGCGGCGGTCGTAAACGGCGGGCTCGGGATACCAGTTGCTGATCTGGTCATTATTGCCCTGGTATCCGCTGCCGGAAAAATTGTAGGGCAGTTTTACGTGGAAGTTTGCGGAAATCGTGAGGCTGTCGCCGGGCGCAAGTCCATTTGGCAAAACCAGTTTGATCACATCCAGATATTGCGGGTTATCTTCCACATGGGCTATCGCGCCATCGATCCGGAACTCCAGCCGGTTGAGGTATCCCCGGGTTTCTTTGCCTGAAAAATAAAAACCGGTATTTCCATTTTCCAGTAGTTGCTCGCTGTAGCTGGTTTTATCGTTGCGGTAAGCGTTGGGCCAAACATGAAACCAGATGTAATGCAGGGTATCCGGGGAGTGGTTCCCGTACCGGAGTTCCATTTTGCCATCGAGTGACTGTTGCTTGTCATCCAGTTTAACGCTGAGGTTGTAGTGAAGTTCCTGCCTCCAGCCAGGCTGGCCTTGGGCAAGCAGGAAGAAAAGCACCGCAGGGAAAATGACTAATTTTTTCAAATCTGGAGGCGGTTTGAACGGGTTATCGACCTTTGCCTTTAAAAATGGTCAGTAAGGTATGCATCATGATCTTAAAGTCGAGCGCCAGGGAAATATTCTCTATATAGATCAGGTCGTATTTCATTCTTTCGATCATCTCTTCAACGTTCTCTGCATATCCGAATTGCACCATGCCCCAGGAAGTTACGCCTGGTTTAACCTTCATCAGGTATTTGAAATAGGGTGTTTTTTGTAAAATCTGGTCGATGTAATGCTGGCGTTCCGGTCTGGGTCCAACCAGGCTCATTTCACCACGGAGTACGTTCAGCATCTGCGGCAATTCATCAATGCGCCATTTTCTCATGGTCTTTCCCCACCGGGTGATGCGAAGGTCGTTTTCGGAAGAAAGGGCGGGGCCCGTTTTTTCAGAATCATTCACCATGGAGCGGAACTTATGGATGCGAAATTTCTTTCCTTTAAAGCCGGTCCTTTCCTGGGAATAAAATACGGGCCCCTCCGACCCGATTTTTACACGAATGGCCGCATACAGCAGGAGTGGAGAAAAGATAATGAGGGCCAGTACCGAAACCAGGATATCAAGGAGTCTTTTGATGTGCATTTGCCATTCGGGCATCAGCCCCGTATTGATATCGCTCAATACCGCGCTGAACAGATTGCTGGTTTTTACAGAACCCGAAAGGATGTCGAGTATGCCGGGAATCGTTTTGATATCAACGTCTTTTTCGCTTAACCGCTGAATGATCTTTTCGGCCGTATCATTGTCATTTTTTTCCAGCGCCACCACCACCAGTTCGATATGGTTCCGGTCGATGATGTTCTCCAGATCGCTCAGCGGCCCCAGGGAAGGAAGTGGTATATCCGTCGTCAGGGCAATGCCGGCATTCATGAAACCGGTATACTGATAACCGACCCCTTCGAGGCCCGCACGGCTTTCCTCAAAAGTTCTCAGGGCTATGGAACCGGCTCCGAGCAGCAGGCTGTTGAAAGTAACTTTGCCGGACCGGAGCTGATTTTTCGTTATGGTCAGTAGCACCCAGCGGCCGATCCAGGTGATCAGAAAATGCATCATCAGAAAAGTGAAATAGGCTTTGTAATAATAGCGGTAATCGGTTTGCGGATCGTTGATCACGATGGCAAAGAACAGGATGGTGCAACCGATCAGGCTGCATACGGCTGTACTGCTGAATTCATTCAACCTGGATTTTTTGTAGAGCGAATGATACGTACCGGTCAGGCCGTAAAATATCAGCCAGCCGGCGGGAATAAAACACAGTCCGAGCCAGAAACGGTTATTAAGATATATGCTGCCCTCGTCGAAGAGTTTTTCGGAAAGCAGGATGCGGCGCGTAAAATACAGGATCATCCACGAAAGTATGGCCGATAAAAAATCGCTCAGCACGTACCATCTTATATGGATCTTTTGGTTATGGCGCATGCATTTTTCAACTGTTGATGGAATTGTATTTTATCTTCCGGATAATCTGGTGGGCAACATCCATGGCACGGTAACCGTCCATTTCCGATATCAGGGTGGGTTTATTTTTCAGCACGGATTCCGTAAATTTTTCCAGTTCCATTTTAATGGCATTCACCTCCGGTATTTCCGGGTTGATAACAGAAATCGATTTTTTACCGCTCCGGGTTTCAATATCGAAAGTAAAGCCATTGTTGTTTTCCGTGGTATCCAGGCTGATGATCTCCGTTGCTTTGGCCAGGAAATCAACACCGATATAGGCGTCTTTCTGAAAAATGCGCATCTTCCGCATTTTTTTCATGGAGATCCTGCTGGAGGTCAGATTGGCCACGCAGCCGTTGTTGAATTCGATGCGGACATTGGCAATATCGGGGGTGTCGGTCATAACGGCAACGCCGCTGGCATAAATGTTTTTCACTTCGCTTTTAACAATGTGCAGGATGATGTCGATGTCGTGTATCATGAGATCGAGAATCACGCTGACTTCTGTTCCGCGGGGATTGAATTCCGCCAGCCGGTGCACTTCAATAAACATCGGCTTGAGGGGCATGTTCTGCAGGGCCAGAAAAGCGGGATTAAACCTTTCCACATGACCCACCTGGAGCTTCACGTTTGATTCTTTCACCAGGTTGATCAGTTCACGCGCTTCATCCATGTTGTTGGCCAGCGGCTTTTCAACAAAA
>DASRLM010000302.1:0-5634 GCA_035648455.1 Puia sp.
ATGACGGAGACGGAACCCTCGGTCGCGGCATCCACGAAATGGGATCCGCCCGTATGGGGAAAGATCCCAAAACATCCGTGCTGAACAAGTACAATCAAATCTGGGATGCGCCCAATGTGTTTGTAACGGATGGTTCATTCATGGTGTCATCCTCCTGTGTGAACCCCTCCTTATCCTATATGGCTTTCACGGCCAGGGCCGCGGACCATGCAGTTAGTGAATTGAAAAAAAGGAATATTTAAAAGCAATTTGAAAATTTGAAAATGTGTAAATGACATTTTTGATTTCCTTGAATTTTCAAATTTTCAAATCATCAAATCATCAAATTAATATTATGAACAGACGCGAAGCCCTCTCCTCCGTAGCCCTGCTGCTGGGAGGAACCATTATAGGCGCTGAAATGTTTTTGTCCGGCTGTACCAATGCGGATAAAAAGATCGGTGCTGCCGGCCTTCAGTTTTCTCCCGATGATATTTCATTTCTGGATGAAGTGGGGGAGACCATCATTCCGGCAACGAATACTCCGGGAGCCAAGGCAACCCAGATCGGGGAATTCATGAAAACGATTGTGAACGATTGTTATGAAGAAAAGGATCAGCAGATTTTTGTGGAGGGAATGAAAAAACTCGATGATGCCAGCCAGGCAAAAAACGGGAAATCATTCCTCGGATCAACGCCGGAACAACAACATAACCTGCTCGTTGACCTGGATAAGGAACAGAAGGAATATACTGCAAAACAAAAGTCCGGCGACCCTTCGCATTATTTCAGGATGATGAAGGAACTCACCCTGTGGGGATATTTTACATCCAAAGAAGGAGCGACCCAGGCATTAAGGTATGTGGCCGTTCCCGGGCGATATGAAGGCTGTATACCTTATAAAAAAGGCGATAAGGCGTGGGCCACCTAAGCGGCGGCATCCAGGTTCTTTTGCCGGAGCTTAAGAGAATCCAGGCTCTGGGATTCCTTATTCACCGCATCCTGTTGTAGTTCGATCTCCTTTTTATTTTTATCCTCATCCTCTCTGGCATTTCTGAGCTTTTTCCCGAGGTCGGACTGCTTATTCAGCAATTTATCCATCCTGGACTGAGACTTGGCCAGCGCAGCATGATCTCCGGTGGATGTAATCGAAATTTCTTTTTGCTGTTTATCCTGGTCGTTCTTGTTCTCCGCCAGGTCGGCTTCGTATCCGCGGATTTTCTTGGCAATATCCCCGGAATCATTTTTTAAACGGATATATTTTGACTGGACCTTGGTCAAAACCTGTTGTTGGGCAGTTATCTGCTGCTGAAGCGAATAATGCTGGATAAAGGGCTTCATGCTATCCAGAAAACTTTTTGCCAGTCCGGCAAAAGAACTGTCTTCAATATTTCCGGGCAACAGGGTCTGGGTCTTTTTAACCGGAAGAAGACTGATAATCGTCACATCTTCTTCAGAACGGCTTTTCCGGTCGATGTTAAAATAAGTATCCGTCAGGGTTCCCGATCCGTCCAGCGGAACGGATCTGAAAACAATAAAATCCTTAAAACGGGAATCTTTGAATCCCTTCCTCGACATAAAATCTTTCACGCCATCCTTTACCACGTCTTCTTCAAACGGAATCCGGATGGCTGCCACGGGATATTGATTTTTCTGGAAAGTAAGGCTGCTGTTATACGACTGGGCATTCCCGGTAGCCAATACAAAAAGTGAAAAAAAGGGAATAAACAGAAGTTTTCTCATATTCGGGGGTTTTAAAATCTGAAGTTTCTGATGAGCGCCTGCAAACTTAAACAATTTATAAAAAGTAAACCCGGGGGATTGTTGAAACAATCGTCCCGGGCTGCTTTTGTCAGTCGAAATTATTTGCTATATAAAATGGTTGGTTATCTGCTGGATCCGTATCCGATATAACCTTGTGTGGCTTTACAACCGCTCTTTTCAGAGCCCCTGTAGCTGGCACAGGAAGAAAACATTAAGGCTGAAAACGCGATTACGGCGAGGATTAAAACTGTCTTTCTCATTTTCCTTGGGTATTTAAAATTAATAAAAAATTGCCTGGTATTTGTGGATTATGCCAGGTGATTCAGAGGAAGGGATGGATGAGGGTCGATAGTTTTGAGAGGATACTGATAAAGCCGGATGCTTTATGTAACTGAAAAGCGTGCCAATTATGGAGTCTAAAGTGAGCCGGAACAAAATAAAGCATTAAAATCCGTAAATGCAATAGTCCCGGATTCAATTTTTTTTGTTAATCCACGGCACTAAGAATAATTTTAAGCCAAAATCCCAACTTATTGCGTGTTCATTTTATTGCCCTCGGTGGCAGCGTAATGCATCAGTTAGCGATTGCTCTGGCCAGAAAAGGGTATGTAGTTACCGGCAGTGACGATGAGATCTTTGAGCCGGCACGCAGTAATCTCGAAAAAGAAGGGATCCTGCCCTTAAAAACAGGTTGGTATTCCCAAAAGATAACCCCGGATCTGGATGCCGTTATCCTGGGCATGCATGCCCGGGGGGATAATCCGGAACTTGTTAAGGCGCAGGAACTTAAGCTTAAAATTTACTCTTTTCCGGAATATATTTTTCAGGAAAGCCGGCATAAAAAACGGGTGGTTGTGGGGGGAAGCCATGGTAAAACCACCACCACGTCCATGATCATGCACGTGTTGAAGGCCGCGGGAATGGATTTCGATTATATGGTCGGGGCCCACCTCCCTGGTTTTGAATACGCCGTTCATCTCAGCGATGCCCCGGTTATTATCTGTGAAGGGGATGAATACCCTGCCAGCGCCCTCGAGAAAAGGCCCAAATTTCACTTTTTGTTCCCGCATATTGCCGTGCTGACCGGCATTGCCTGGGATCATATTAACGTATTCCCGACATTTGATTTTTACCTGGAGCAATTCCGTCTTTTCATCCGGATGATCGAACCCGGCGGCCGGCTCATATACAATGAAACGGACCCTGTTTTGCAGGAAATGGTAACCGCAGAATCGGGGCAACTACATAAAACCGGTTACGGTATTCCGGAAAACCAGGTGCAGGATGGTCACACCACCGTAAAGCTGGAAGGGCTCCGGCAGCAATTGCGGGTTTTTGGAACCCACAACCTGCTGAACCTGCATGCCGCCTGGCTGGTTTGCCGTGAACTGGGTGTGCCGGCGGACAGCTTTCTGAAGCATATTGCAGGATTTACTGGCGCATCAAAGCGGTTGGAACTGATGGCGGAAAATGGAAGCACCAGGGTGTACCGGGATTTTGCCCATGCTCCTTCAAAAGTAAGGGCAACCATTGCGGCCATGAAGGAACAGTATCCGGGAAGGCGGCTGATCGCGGTGCTCGAACTGCATACATACAGCAGTCTGCAGGCCGGATTCATGCAGGAATACCAGGGGGTTCTGGACCCTGCCGATGCCGCGCTGGTTTACTATTCAGCCCATGCGCTGGAACTGAAAAGGCTGCCCCCGCTGGATCCGCAGATCATCATCCGGGGGTTTGGCAACCCTAAGCTGGAAGTACTCCATTCGGCACAGGATTTGTCGCAATGGTTAAGGAAACAGTCCTACGAATACAGTAATTTGCTGCTGATGAGTTCCGGCAATTATGATGGTCTGGATATCGCTACATTTGCTAAAGAAATTACTGCATAACCCATAAAGATTCAATGTTACAATTAACCAAACCCCTGGCTGTTATTGACCTGGAAACCACGGGCACCAACCTGTCCTCAGACCGCATCGTTGAAATTGCCATTGTAAAACTGATGCCGGACGGCAGCAAAACGGTAAAACACAAACTGATCAATCCCGGAATGCCCATACCAAAACAGGCATCCGATATCCACGGCATCACGGATGACCACGTTAAGGAATCTCCCAGCTTCCGGCAGGCCGCCAATGAATTAAAGCAATTCCTGGATCACAGTGATCTGGCGGGTTATAATTCAAACCGGTTCGACATTCCCCTGCTGGTGGAAGAGTTCCTCCGGATCGGAATTGATTTTGACATGAAAGGCAGAAAGCTGATTGATGTGCAAAGGGTTTTCCACCTGATGGAACAGAGAACGCTTACCGCGGCCTACCGTTTTTATTGCGACAAAATCCATGATGGCGCACATGGCGCCCAGGCAGACGCAGAAGCAACCCTGGAAATACTCCAGGCCCAGATCGGGAGATATCCCCTGATGGGGGCCGATGTGGACAGTATTCTGAAATTCACCGGAGATGATCAGGTAGTGGATTTTGCCAGAAGGTTTTCCATGGAAAATGGGATCGAAGTGTTTAACTTCGGAAAGCATAAAGGCAGGCCCGTAGCGGACGTGTTAAAAAATGAACCACAGTACTACGACTGGATGATGAAGGGGGATTTCCCGATGCATACCAAACAGAAGCTGACCGAGATTTTTAACCGGATGATGTTAAAAAAGGATAAAACGATTGGTTAATATGTTCCGGTTGATTCGGCTGGATCACTGAATAAACTAAATTTACAGATCAATTTCCCGGATTGGAAAAGATTGCCGTCATACCAACCTACAACGAGAAAGAGAATATTTCCGCTATTGTGGAAGCCGTATTTGCTTTGAACCAGGGATTTCACATACTGGTTATTGACGACAGTTCCCCGGATGGCACGGCGCAGATTGTGCGGGGGCTCCAAAAAAAATATCCCATCGGATTATTTCTGGAAGAAAGAAAGGGCAAACTCGGACTGGGTACGGCGTATATCTTTGGTTTCAAATGGGCTGTAGAAAAAGATTACCGGTATATTTTTGAAATGGATGCCGATTTCTCCCACAATCCGAAAGATCTGCAGCGTTTATATGAAGCCTGTAAATCAGGTGGCGCCGATGTAGCCGTGGGTTCCCGGTATATTCAGGGCGGCGGAAATGTGAACTGGCCAAAAGAGCGGGTGCTGCTATCCAAGGGAGCATCTGTTTATACCCGGATCATCACCTGGATGCCCATTCATGATCCGACCGCCGGATTTGTGTGTTATACCAGGGAAGTATTGCAGACCATCAACCTGGATGAGATCCATTTTGCGGGTTATGCTTTTCAGATTGAAATGAAATTTGCCGCCTGGAAGCTCGGGTTTAAGATAAAGGAAGTGCCGATTATTTTTGAGGACCGGAAACTGGGCGTTTCCAAAATGAACAAGGGCATTGTTAAGGAGGGTATTCTGGGGGTTTTGAAACTCCGCTGGAATTCACTGTTTAAAAATTACCGCAGACGCGTAAAAAACGCCGGTCCCGTGGTAAATCACTTCAGCCAGAATATGGCCGTCGGAGGAAAATGATCTTTCTTTGCTTGCTTCATGAAGAAGGCATTCATCCAATTACACATCGCTGTGTTCCTGGCCGGATTCACCGGCATCATGGGCAAACTGATTTCTTTGAATGAGGCCCTGCTGGTATGGTATCGCCTGCTGATCACGTGTGCGGCGCTCTGGTTGCTGGCTGGATTCAGAAAGAAAATTCCCCCGACAACCACTGTTCAGAAAGCGAAGGCAGCCGGCATCGGTGTTATCCTCATCATCCATTGGGTGAGCTTTTATGCCGGCATAAAATATGGCACCGTATCAACCGCCCTGGTCTGTTTTTCCGCCATCGGCTTTTTTACCGCTATCCTGGAGCCCCTTCTGTTGAAAAAA
>DASRLM010000303.1:0-6878 GCA_035648455.1 Puia sp.
CCTTATAAATGCATAAGGCGGGGGAATCAATTTTATCTTCCTCATCGATCACAAACCAGTCCCGATTTTTCATAAGCGAAATTTATACTAATTCAAACAAAGCCTCGATTTCCACCGGGATATTATCCGGCAGGGATCCCATGCCCACGGCGCTTCTCACGCCGATGCCGTTTTCCCTTCCCCATACCTGCGCAAACAATTCACTGCAACCGTTTACGACAAAAGGATGTTTGTCAAAAGCAGGGTCGGCATTCACCATGCCCAGCACCTTGATCACGCGTTTGACCTTATCGAGGCTGCCGAGATGGGATCTTAAGGTGGACAGGATGGTTAACCCCACCTGTCTTGCGGCCAGCTTGCCGTCTTCCATACTCATGCCCGCGCCGATCCTGCCAATGATCATTTTTTTATCCGGAAGAACCGGGCCATGCCCGGAAACATAACAATGTTTACCGTCTATCAGCAGCGGTATGTAAACGCCCATAGGCGTTGGCGCAGGTGGCAGTTCGAGGCCGAGGCTTTTGAAATTTTCTTCAGGCGACATAAAAATTTATTTAATGACTGATAAAAAAATTAATTACGAAAACCATGAGCAGTCCCACGACGGACACGATGGTTTCCATCAGACTCCAGGTTTTAAGGGTATCCTTAATGCTGAGATTAAAATATTCTTTAAACATCCAGAAGCCTCCGTCATTTACATGCGAGAACATTAAACTTCCCGCACCCGTGGCCAACACGATCAGGCTGGGATTAACGGTGCTGGCAACCAGCATGGGCGCCACAATACCAGCGGCTGTGAGTCCGGCCACTGTAGCAGATCCCAGGCACACGCGGATAAAGGCGGCAATGCCCCAGGCAGCCAGGATGGGATGCATGCTGAAACTATGCAGGGATGCGGCAATCTGATCGCCCATGCCGCTATCCATCAATACCTGTTTCAGGGCGCCGGCCCCGGCGATGATCAGTAATATCATCGCAATGTCCTTCACGGCCTCCGTCAGGGAAATCATACAGGGTTCCAGTTTTTTCCCTTTCTTCAATACCAGCGCGTATAACGCGTAAGCCAGGGTGAGCAGCAGGGCCACGATCGGATCGCCAAACACGACGATGGTTTTGGTGAGGACGTTTTCAGAAACACCCGATAATCTGACGATCGTGGCGGCGCCGATCAGGATCACCGGCAGCAGCGCGGTGATCAGGCTGTCGGCCAGTCCGGGCAGATCCTTCTCTTCCATGGGCGTTCCGGCAAAAGTGATCAAAGGCTTTTGCGTATATTTTTTCAGGGTCATGGCAAACAGGGGACCCGCAACAATAATCGTGGGCACTGCGGCAATGAATCCATATAGTAATGTGAGACCGAGGTCCGCATGATACTGCCTCACCAGCGCCACGGGCGACGGGTGCGGGGGCAGGTAACCGTGAGTAACCGATAAAGAGGCCAGCATGGGGAGACCGATATAAACGGCCGGGATATCATATTTGTAGGAAAGCGTGATCACCAGCGGAACCAGCAGTACAAAGCCGATACCGTAAAACAGGGGAATGCCGACCAGGAAAGCGGTGATCACGAGCGCCCATACGATGTATTTTCTTCCGAAACGCTTCATGAGGGAACTGACAATGCGCTGGGCCGCGCCATTGTCGGCAATCAGTTTTCCCAGCATGGCGCCAATGACCAGGATCACCACCAGGGATCCCAGCAGATCGCCCATGCCCTTCTGAACGGAATCGGTAATGGCCGTGACCGACATGTCCTTCGCAAATCCGATACCCAGGGAAACGACCAGGAAAGCCAGGAATGCATTCAGCTTGAACCAGGTGATTAAGAGAATGAGCAGGAGAATGCCCGAGAACAAAATGATAAAGGTCATGCGTTTTCCAAATGAAAATTGAAAGATCAAATTAAGCCATTTCGGGTGTAATTTGCAGTTATGTTTATTATAGACGCCCACCTGGACCTCGCCATGAATGTGATGGAGTGGAACAGAAACCTGAAACTGCCGGTTCGTGAAATCCGGGAACGGGAAGCCGGTCTCAGCGATAAACCGGACCGCGGAAAAAACATGGTTTCCCTGCCGGCCCTGCGGGAAGGAAAGATCGGATTGGTGGTCGCCACACAGATTGCCCGGTTCGTAAGAAAGGGGAGTACCCTTCCGGGCTGGCATTCGCCCGAACAGGCCTGGTCGCAAACGCAGGCCCAGCTTGCCTGGTACAGGACGATGACCGAAGAAGGGGAAATGGTGCAGATCAGGGACGCGGATACTTTGGAAGCGCATATAAAGGTTTGGGAAGATGAAACGGTGCCCGATCAGCAGAAGCCCGTGGGATTTATGCTGAGTCTCGAAGGCGCCGATTCCCTCGTGGACCTTTCCTATCTGGATAAGGCGCATGCCTATGGCCTGCGTGCCCTGGGACCTGCGCATTACGGTGAGGGCCGTTATGCCGGCGGCACCGGAACGGAAGATGGATTCAGTGCCGAAGGAAAAGCGCTGCTGAAAAAAATGGAATCGCTGAACATCATCCTGGATATAACGCATCTCACAGACAAAGGATTCAACGAGGCCATGGATATTTTTAACGGAAATATCTGGGCCAGTCATCACAATTGCCGCGCCCTCGTAAAAAATCAACGGCAGCTGACCGATGAACAAATCAAAATACTCATTGAAAAAAAAGCCGTTATCGGTGGTGTGCTGGATGCCTGGATGCTTACCGATGGCTGGTTGCGCGGCGTTTCGCTACCAAAAGCAACAGGCACCGATCTGAACCGGCTGATCAATCATTACGATCATATCTGCCAGATTGCTGGGAACAGCGATCATATCGCCATCGGCAGTGATCTGGATGGAATGTTTGGAACGGAACAGTCGCCGTACGATATGAATACCATTGCCGATCTTCAAAAGCTTCCATCCCTGCTAAAAGCCCGGGGATATGTATCCGCAGATATTGAAAAGATATTACACGGAAACTGGTTGCGGTTTTTGCGGAATGCCTGGAAAAAGAAATAAGCATTTGCTGACCGGGTGATGGACTTTCTGAAATCCTGACCGCTTACCTGTTTTTATTCCCATTCACCCGTAATTTTTTCCGGGTTTTATAAAACATCCCTACTTTTGCTAACGGTGTTAGAAAAATCCGGTATATGGGTATTGCCGAGCGAAAATTGCGCCAGAAGGAAGAGCTGAGGATGATGATCCTGGATGCGGCCTGGCAAATGGTAAAACAGGAAGGCTGGCAGGCGCTGTCGCTGCGCAGGATTTCCGAAGCCATTGAATACAGTGTGCCGGTGATTTATGATCATTTTGAAAATAAGGAGGCGATATTGCTGGAATTTTCCCGGCAGGGATTCTCCTTATTGTCAAAAAAATTAATACGGGCAAAAGAAAAAAATGCAAATCCGGCATCCCAGTTGCACGCCATTGCCGGCGCTTACTGGGATTTTGCCTTCCGCAACAAAGAATATTACCAGCTGATGTTTGGATTGGGCATGCCCTGTTGTGACCCGGATAAATGCGTTCCGGAAAAAGGCATGTTCCGGAGCCTGGTGATGGAACCCATTGAACTGATGATCAGCGGCCATGGAAAAAAAACGGCGGGTGCCTGTTTGAAATACCATACGTTCTGGTCCGTGTTGCACGGTCTCGTATCGATTAAGATGCTGAACAATACGGATGGCCGGGATACGCTCAACAAGCTGGTGCTGGAAGATGCCGTTTCCGGGTTCGTAAAAAATCTGGAAGAATAATCCCCGACAATTTATAGAAGAAAGGATTAAAACGATTTGTTGAATAACCGGGAGAGAAACTCCCGCCAAAATTAAATTATGAGAAAATACCTGTCAGCAGGCTCCCTGATTTTATCGGTCATGATGGTATCGGAATCCTGTCATGGCCCCCAAACCAATGCTGGTTATGCGCCGCAGCCGGCCAGCCTGCCCGTCATCACGTTGTCCAACAGGCCCTTTATCAGCTACCAGGAATACAGCGCTTCCCTGGAAGGAAGTAAGGACATTGAGATCCGTCCGCAGGTAAATGGTTACCTCGATAAAATATTTGTAGATGAAGGCACCCAGGTGAAAAAGGGTCAGCCTTTATTTCATGTGAATGATCTTCCTTACCGGGAAGCGCTCAACAATGCGAAAGCCGCGCTGGCTGCCGCGCAGGCCAACCTGGCCAGTGCGGACATCAATGTAACCAAGCTGACTCCCCTGGTTCAGAACAATGTGGTTTCCCCCGTGCAATTGAAATCGGCACAGGCCGTATATGATGCCGCTGCCGCCAGTGTTGCCCAGGCGAAGGCGCAGGTGGGCAATGCGCAGATCAACATCGGGTACAGTCTGATCACGGCGCCGGTGGACGGATATATTGGACGGATACATTTTAAAACGGGAAGCCTGGTCGGGGTTTCCACGGCCGAACCGCTCACCATACTTTCCGAAGTAAAGGACATCAGGGCCTATTTCTCCTTCAGCGAAACCGATTTCCTGCGTTTTAAAAATCAGTATCCGGGAAAAACGATCGCGGAGAAAGTAAAGGAAATGCCACCCGTGGAACTGATCCTGGCCGATAATTCGGTGTATCCGGAAAAGGGAAAAGTGGAAATGGTATCGGGACAGTTTGCCAGCGGTACGGGATCCATTCCGTTCCGCGCCAGTTTTCCGAATGTAAACGGCGGACTCCGGTCGGGCAATACGGGCAAAATCCGCATTTCCACGATGGTTCCTTCCGGCCTGGTGATCCCGCAGGAAGCCACTTTCGATTTGCAGGAAAAAGTATTTGTTTTCCTGCTGGGAGACAGTAACAAGGTCAGCAGCGTTCCCATAGATATTGCCGGAAGAACGGGAAATTATTATCTGGTGAACAAGGGCGTGAAGCCGGGGGACAAGATCGTATATGCAGGGGTGGACAGGCTCCGCGATGGTGCCGTGATTATTCCGCAGACCATGTCCCTGGACAGTCTGGTTAAAGCGAGACCCCTGTAACTGCAGCCGTACTTTCATTCATTACCGACTAACTGTATTCAGATGTTTAAAAGATTTATTGAAAGACCGGTATTGTCTACCGTGATCTCCATTATACTCACGCTGCTGGGATTGATCTCCATGTTTGCACTGCCCATCACCCAGTTCCCGGATATTGCCCCGCCAACGGTGAACGTATCGGCCACTTATCCCGGTGCCAATGCCGAAGTGGTTGCGCGCGCGGTGGCCACGCCCATCGAAGAAGCCATCAACGGGGTGGAGAACATGACATACATGACCTCCACTTCCGGCAACGATGGCAGCATGTCGCTCAATGTGTATTTCCAGCTCGGCACCAACCCGGACCTGGCGGCGGTGAATGTTCAGAACCGGGTATCCAAGGCCGTTAGTCAGATCCCGCAGGAAGTGGTGCAGGCGGGAATCTCCACCCAGAAGCAGCAGAACAGCATGATCATGGTGCCGCTTATCTACAGCACCGACAGCGCCTATGATGAAAAATTCCTGGAGAACTATACCAAGATCAACATCATTCCGGAAATCCAGCGCGTGCCGGGCGTGGGGCAGGCCCAGGTATTTGGCGCTAAAGATTATTCGATGCGGATATGGCTGAAGCCTGACCGGCTCACAGCCAATAACCTCGGCGTTCAGGATGTGCTGAATGCTATACACGACCAGAATGTGGAAGCCGCCCCGGGAAGGTTTGGGGAAGGCAGCACAGCCTCTTTTGAATACATCCTGAAATATAAAGGGAAGTTGTCCCAGAAAAAAGATTATGAGGACATTGTGATCAAGGCAGGGGCAGATGGATCCACGATCCGGCTGAAAGACGTGGCCCGTGTGGAATTCGGATCCTTCTCCTACAGTTCCAGTTCTCTGATCCAGGGAAGGCCGGGCACCGGCATGGGCATTTTTCAAACGGCAGGTTCCAATGCAAACGATATTTTGATTGCCGTGGACAAAGTGATGAAAGATGCGGAAGCCAATTTTCCCAAAGGCATCCATTATTTTACCATGTTCAGTGCAAAGGATTTCCTGGATGCGTCCATCCACCAGGTGGAAGAAACGCTGCTGGAGGCATTCATCCTGGTGTTCATTGTGGTTTTCCTTTTTCTGCAGGATTTCCGGTCAACGCTGATCCCGGCCATAGCCGTTCCCGTGGCCATCATCGGCACTTTCTTTTTCATGCATCTGTTTGGATTCACCATAAACCTGCTCACCTTGTTTGCCCTGGTGCTGGCCATCGGCATCGTGGTGGATGATGCCATCGTGGTGGTGGAAGCCGTGCATGCCAAGATGGAGCGAACCGGCCTGGCGGCCAGGGAGGCAACCATCAGTGCCATGAATGAAATTTCGGGAGTGATCATATCGATTACGCTGGTGATGGCAGCGGTATTCGTACCGGTCGGATTCATGGAGGGTCCCGCAGGCGTGTTCTACCGCCAGTTTGCATTTACCCTGGCCACCGCCATCCTCATTTCGGCACTCAATGCACTTACCCTGAGCCCGGCACTTTGTGCCCTGTTCCTAAAAAATAAGCATCATACCCAGGATGGAAAGAAGCGCGGGTTTGCGCGACGGTTTGGAGATGCCTTCAATGCAGGATTTAAATCCACCACGCTCCGGTATTCGCATGCGGTGGGTTTTCTCATCCGCCGAAAATGGATCGCCCTCCTGGGTTTGGCGGTGGTGGTGCTGGCCATGATCTGGATGATGAACAGCACGCCATCGGGATTCATACCAACGGAAGATCAGAGTTTTGTACTGATGTCGCTGAACCTGCCGCCGGGCGCCTCGCTGGACAGAACAGAAGCGGTTACAAAAAAAGTAGACAGTCTGCTCAGCACGGTGCAGGCCATAGCCCGCCGGGGTATTGTGAACGGATTGAATATTG
>DASRLM010000304.1:0-2855 GCA_035648455.1 Puia sp.
CCCTTGGCATACAATATTTGAACGTTTGTGCCTGCCACGTTTTGAATTCCTTCCAGCACGGAGACCGATTTCGAAGGGTCCCCTGCCACACTCCAGGTGCCCAGCATGTTGCGGTGGTTGCTGGCCAGCGGACCGATCAGGGCAATCGTTCCGGA
Organism: Puia sp.; assembly: GCA_035648455.1. Classification (GTDB taxonomy): domain Bacteria; phylum Bacteroidota; class Bacteroidia; order Chitinophagales; family Chitinophagaceae; genus Puia. Next base: position 156 of record DASRLM010000304.1, read on the forward strand.
TTTTTTTAATGGCAGGATCTGGTCCTGATTCTTCAGTAATACAAAACTATGGGTTGCTGTTTCGCGGGCAGATTTGCGATTGGCTTCGGAAAAAATTTCGGAGGATGCGCGCTGCGGGTTCATCCGGCGATAGGGATCGGAGAAAAGTCCCAGCTTATATTTTGCCTCCAATACCCTCCTGCAGGCCTGGTCGATTTGTTTTTGCATTATCCTGCCCGACTGAAGCGATTGTTTTAACGTGGTCAGATATCCTTCACTCACCATATCCATGTCCAGCCCGGCATTCATCGCCAGGGCTGAAACCGTTTTCAGGTCGCCCATGCCATGGGCGGTCATTTCACTCAGCGAAGTATAATCGGAAACCACCAGGCCCCTAAATTTCCATTTGTTGCGGAGCAGGTCCGTCAGCAGCCATTTATTGCCAGTTGCGGGAATGCCATCTATCTCATTGAAAGAACTCATCACACTGCCTACACCGGCATCCACAGCAGCTTTATAGGGCGGCAGATAATACTGATACATTTTAATGCGGCTCATGTCCACCGTATTGTATTCCCTGCCGGCCTCGGCGGCACCATATAAAGCGAAATGTTTTACACAGGCCATCACGGCGTCGTTTTGTGTCAGGTCCTTTCCCTGGTACCCGCGCACCATGGCTGCGGCAATCGCGGATCCGAGATACGGGTCCTCCCCGGATCCTTCTGAAACCCTTCCCCAGCGGGGATCCCGGGCTATGTCCACCATCGGCGAAAAGGTCCAGTCCAGTCCATCCGCACTGGCTTCCCGGGCGGCAATACGGGCCGCTTTTTCGATCAGCACAGTATCCCACGTGCAGGACATGGCCAGCGGAATGGGAAATACGGTTTGAAGCCCGTGTATCACGTCCAGCCCGAAGAATAAGGGAATGTGGAGGCGGCTGTGGTGAACGGCGATGTCCTGTGCCTGGCGGACTTTTTCAGGACCGGTTATGCCAAACAATCCGCCGACCTTCCCCTGCCTGATTTTTTCATCCACGTCCTGGCTCACGACCGAGCCCGTGACCGCGCCTCCGGGAGTTACGAGATTGAGCTGTCCGATTTTTTCATCCACGGTCATTTTATTCATCAGGCTGCTGATGAATGCATTCATTTTGCTATCCTGCGCCCGGAGGCTCACCGCTGTGCTGAGCAGGATCAGGACTAAAAAATGCTTTCTCATAACGGACATTTTTTTATTTGGATAGGTAAGGTGCAATTTCTTTTTGCCAGATGGCGTATCCTTTGGGTCTCATGTGCAGCATATCGTCCCGGTAAAGATCTTTTCTTAAAGAACCATCTGCATTCAGCATTTTGTGATACACATCAACGAAATGCGCATGGGTTTGTATGGATAAATACGTTTTGATGAGCAGGTTGGCCGCTTCCATCTTTTTCAGCAGATTTTCCCGGCTGGGGCTCGGTTTCAGGGAAACAAAAACGATGTCTTCTCCCGGCAATCTGGAACGGATGAGTTCGAACAGGGTCTTGAACCGCTCAAAAACGGTATTGCCGGTAACGGTATCCGATCCGGCAAGATCATTCTCTCCGCAGTAGATCACGATTTGTTTTGGTTGATAGGGAAAGATGATGTCATCCGCATACCGGATCACATCCGGCAGGGAGGATCCGCCGAATCCGCGGTTGATGATGGTATATCCCGGGAAATAATTACTTACGTCCTGCCAGAAACGGAAGGAAGAACTGCCGACAAAAAGAATGGCGTCCTTTGGCGGGAAGCGGATGCTGTCCTGTTTTTTGAATTCCCGGATCTCGTCCGAAAAAGGCTGGGCCATGGTGGCGGAGAATGACAGTGTGGTCAGGATAAGCAAAAGGGTTCTGTATAATTTCATGATGGTGATTTTAAATTTTATTTTACTTCCAGGGGTTTCGTTTTTGGGGAAACGCCGTTTTCATTAAAGGCTTCAATGGAAAAATAATAAGTTCTGCCTTTGTCCATGGGTTTAAAATAATATTGGTTATCGTTGTATACCATGACGCTGCTGTACAATTTATCCGGGGCGATACCCCAGTAAATATTATATCCCGTGGCCGCATTTACGGTAAACCACTTGATGAGCGCATTCCGGGAATCATTTTCACTGCGCAATACGATAAAATGGGTAACGGTATCCGGCATTTTTCCACGGCCATTCCCAAACACCCTGAATCCGCTGATGGCAAATTTACCGGTTGGCATGTGGATATTTTCCAATTTTAAAAAACGGGTATTGACCGGGGCCTTTAATTCCACATATTCCTGCGGAATATCCGTGTGGTTATGACTTTTATCAACCAGCAGGGTCCAGTTTTTTCCGTCGGCCGACTGCCAGAGTTTATACTGGCCATAGATGCCGTTTATTTTACCAAGGAAGGAGCTGTTCACATCCTGGTCAGCATAATTAATCTGTATGGCGCGAACGGTGCAGACAGCACCCAGATCGGTTTGTAACCATTCGTGCGGATGCCCGGAAGCTGCGCTCCAATACGTTCTGATGTCTTCGTCTACTGCATTGTTGGCATGATAACCGCCCAGCGTAGACGAAACCTGAACGGGTTTATTATAGTTCAGCAGCATCCATCCGGTGAAACTTCGGTTGAGGTGGTCCTTATGCGCCCCGGGAAGATATAGTGGATAATCGCCAAAGGCGGTGTTGCAATATAAAATTCCGTCGCGGTCAAAACC
>DASRLM010000305.1:0-2364 GCA_035648455.1 Puia sp.
GGTTCGAAGGCAGAAAGATAAAAAGCAGGATAACTGCCGGCCAGCAACCCCACCAGGACCGCCGAAAGGAGCAGGGCCGGAATCAGCCAACTGCCGGAAAAGAATTCCAGCTCAATTTTCTTTCCCGACAACTGGTTGAAGTAGGGTAATAAAAGCCACGCCATCAGAATTGCGAGTGCCAGGGCAATCAAACTGGTCAGCACGGATTCTGCGAGGAATTGGGCGATCAGGTTTGAGCGCAGGGAGCCCAAAACTTTCCTCACGCCAACCTCTTTGGAACGGCCGGCAGAACGGGCTGTGGATAAATTCATGAAATTGACGCAAGCGATGAGCAGGATAAAAATCGCGATGATGATGAAAATGGTTACATACTGGCTATTTCCATTGGCTTCGAATTCATCCGGCTTGCTGGAATGAAGGTGGATATCGGTCAGCGGAATAACCGGGTATTTAAAATAATTGCCGGCTTTTGTAATATCGACCAGGCTGCTGTGCAGGAGGGACTGCAGTTGTGGTGCAATGTATTTACGGATCGTTTCGTTGATATATCCATTCAGCTGTTTTGCCTGAACGCCCGGGCGCACGAGCACATAGGTAACGCAATTGTTGCTCAACCAATTGTCATCGCGGCTATAGGTGAGTTCAGACATGGCTTTGATGAAGTCAAAATGAAAATGGGACTGCATCGGCATATCCCGGATCACCCCGGTTATTTTGTAGTTCACCGTATTGCTCGTCAGCAGCGATTTTCCAATCACGTCAGTGCTGTTGAAATATTTCCGGGCCATGGTTTCAGAAATCACCATGCTGTTGGGCTGCACCAGAGCAGTCAGTGGATTGCCGGCAATCATCGAAAGCGAAAACACATCAAATAATGTGGAGTCAGCAAATACCGAGTTATGCTCCATGATCGTTTCCTTGCCTTTTTTTACCAGCATATCGCCGGATGGCATAAAACGGACTGTTTTTTCGATGGCGGGAAAATCTTTGACCAGAGCGATACCCATGGGAAAGGGAGTACTGACATTTTCGAAGGTATTCCCGTTGATGTGAATATCCGCGTCAATGCGGTAAATGCGGTCAGCCTTCAGGTTGTAGCGATCATAACTCAGTTCATCTGCCACGAATAAAGTAATGAGCAGGCAGGTCGCCAGGCCTAGGGCGAGACCAAAAATATTGATGGCCGAAAAGCCTTTGTCTTTTCTTAGGTTCCGAAAAGCGAGTTTGATGTAGTTTCTGAACATGGTAAATGATTTGTCCCACCAGAGCCATCGAAAAAGAGACCAAATTTATAAACCACTCATAGTCAGGTGATTTGCCTTTTCCCCTGAGCGCAATAACTGCACGGTTTCGATACGATTGCTGTTCGCTTTTGAAAGTTTAAAATAGAGGGCTACCTGAGCGGATGGATTTTCGAAGCCAGACCATTACTTTTGATCCTGCAATATTTTAGCAGCATGATGCAACTAAACCGTCTTTGTCTGATACTCGTATCAGGCTTTGCCCTCGCCTGTAACAATACTGAAAATAACAATAAAAGCTGGGAAGTTACCGGTGGAAGTAAAGCAAATATCAAATATTCTGAACTTAAAGAAATCGACAGTACTAATGTAAACAAACTTCAGGTTGCCTGGGTCTATCACTCCGAACACAATGATTCGGCGGCTTTCGGACCCATGGAATGCAACCCCATCATCGTCCATCAGATTTTGTATAGCGTTTCGCCCAAGATGAAACTATTTGCCGTAGATGCCGCCACAGGCAAGGAAAAATGGGTCTTTGATCCTGCCGATTCGGTTACCAATAAAACCTGGCCTGTAAAAAGCATTAATATGAACAGGGGGGTGGCCTATTGGGAAGAAGGGGATGACCGGCGTATTGTTTTTACAGCAGGTAATATTGCCTTTGAACTAAATGCCCTCACAGGGAAACTCATCCCTTCTTTCGGAAAAGAAGGAGGGTTGGATCTCCGGGAAGGCCTTGGGAGAAAGGATGTGCAGGATCTCTTCATGGCTCCCACCTCGCCGGTAATGGTTTATAAAAACCTGTTTATAGTCAGCGGGCTGGTGGCTGAAAATACGCCGGGGCATATCCGGGCTTTTGATGTTAAAACCGGAGTGCAGAAATGGATATTCCATACCATTCCGCATCCCGGCGAACCGGGTTTTGAAACCTGGGAGGATACCAGTGCTTATAAATTTATGGGCTCTACCAATGCATGGCCGGGATTCAGTCTGGATGAAAAAAGGGGAATCCTGTTTGCGGTGACGGGCAATCCCAGCAATGATTTTTATGGTGGTTTGCGATTGGGCGCAGGGCTCTTTGGCAATTGCATCCTTGCGCTTGATGCAGCCAGCGGTAAAC
>DASRLM010000306.1:0-3342 GCA_035648455.1 Puia sp.
TGATATTCCTTTTAATGATGAGGAAGAAAGCCCGTTCTGATATTTATCCTGTTGCCTTTTTATCTTCATGGAAATGCCCGGTGCCTATTTTTACTTAGCCTCCCTGAGCCGCGTGACGGAGGTGTTAACACTGGATGAACCTGCTTCCCGGCACATCGTTCAGGTATTGCGCATGCAGGAGGGCGAAGCGCTCGTGCTCACGGATGGCATGGGTTTACGGGCCGTGGCCACCATCCTGGATGCTCATAAAAAACATTGCCGGGTAAAGATTTCAGAAAAAAAATTCCAGAAGTCCGATGCCAGTCACGTGACCGTTGCGCTTTCTGTTTTAAAAAATTCAAACCGTTTTGAATGGTTCCTGGAGAAGGCAACGGAGCTGGGTGTTTCGGAAATCATTCCGTTGAAATGCAGCCGTACGGAAAAACAGCAGTTCCGTATGGAGAGAATGCATTCCATTGTGGAGAGTGCCCTGATCCAGTCCCAGCAATCCTGGATGCCGCTCCTGCAGGAGCCGGTCAGCTTTGATGATTTTGTGGGGCAGGCTGTTTCTGATCAGAAATTCATTGCTCATTGCGGACGCGGCGAGAAAAGGCAACTCAGTGAAATGATCAATACCAGCCTTTCATCCCAGCTGATCCTGGTTGGCCCGGAAGGCGATTTTACGAACGAAGAAATCAGCATGGCCCGCCAGGCAGGGTTTATTGCGGTTCATCTTGGGGATCACCGCCTGCGGTCAGAAACTGCCGCAGTGGCTGCTGCCGCTGTATTAAAACTGATCTGAATTTTTATCGCCTGCCTGCTGTATTTCCGGCTCCAATATTTTCTTAACAATGGCGGGACCCTCATAAATGAAACCTGTCCACACCTGAACCAGGCCGGCGCCGGCATTTATTTTTTCCTTGGCATCTGCCGCATTGAAAATCCCGCCGGATGCCATGATGGGTATGCCGTGGCGGACCTTTTCCGAAATATAGCGTATGAGTTCCGTTGATCTTTTCCGAAGGGGCCTGCCGCTCAGGCCGCCGGCTCCAATGTGCTCGAGCTTTTCGGGCAACAGGGTCAGGCCCTCCCGGGAAATGCTGGTATTGCTCACCACCAACCCGTCCAGTTTAATTTCCAACGCCAGTTCCAGCACTTCGTCCACCTGCTCCCGGGCCAGGTCCGGCGCTATTTTCAGCAGGATGGGTTTGGGTGTTGTCTGCTGTGGGACGGTTTGCTGTAAAGCCGTGAGGATCCTGCGCAAAGATTCTTTTTCCTGCAAGGCGCGGAGACCGGGGGTATTCGGGGAACTCACGTTCACCACAAAATAATCCACCCAGGGAAACAGGGCAAGAAAACAGATCTCATAATCTTTCCACGCTTCTTCATTGGGCGTCATTTTATTTTTACCGATATTTCCGCCGATGATCAGGGTTTGCGCTTCGTTGTCGCGTCTTTTTTCTTTCCATTTTTTCAGACGGAGCGCCACCTGGTCCACGCCCTCGTTATTAAAACCCATTCTATTGATGAGCGCCAGATCCTTTTTTAACCGGAACAGCCGTGGCTTCGGATTTCCCTGTTGGGGAAGCGGGGTTACCGTTCCGATTTCCACAAAACCGAACCCCAGGGTTTCGAGACTTTGCAGATAACGGGCATTTTTGTCGAAACCGGCTGCCAGCCCCACACTGTTTTTAAAGGTTAACCCGGCAAATTTTCTCTCCAGGGAAGGATGCTGAACAGAAAAGACCTGCCGCAGCATGCGCCTGCCGAAGCCGTTTCCCGAAAGCAGGTTCAGGAAACCCATGGTAAAATGGTGGACCGCTTCGGGCGGAAAAAGAAACAATACGTTACGCAGCCATCGGTACATGGGGATTCCAGGTAAAAAGTAAAAATTAAAAAGTTGCGGCCTCCTTGATTAAACGGGTACGGAACCGGGCAAAGATAGAGGACTTTAACAGTTGCTTTTTGCAGTGAGGCTCCGAACAATTTATCTTTGGTATTCAATCATTCCATTCATTATATGCAGGATGCCTATATCGTTGCGGGTTACCGCACAGCCGTCGGTAAATCCAAAAGGGGCGGATTTCGGTTTTACAGACCGGACGATCTGGCCATTGAAGTGATCAAAGGCCTGCTGGCTTCGGTTCCGCAACTGGATCCGAAACAGGTGGATGATGTGATTGTAGGCAATGCCGTTCCGGAAGCGGAGCAGGGATTGCAGGTGGGCCGCATCATTGCAGCCCGTGCGGTTGGCATTCATGCGGCCGGGGTGACCGTTAACCGGTATTGCGCCAGCGGACTGGAATCGATTGCCATCGCCACCGCCAAGATCCGCACCGGAATGGCAGAATGCATCATCGCCGGGGGAACGGAAAGCATGAGCATGGTTCCAACAGCAGGATGGAAACCCGTTCCGGCTTATTCCATTGCCTCCGACGACCCGGATTTTTATCTCAACATGGGGCTTACCGCAGAAGCCGTGGCCAAGGAATACCAGGTGAGCCGGGAGGATCAGGATCAGTTCTCGTTCCTGTCCCACCAGAAAGCGCTCCATGCTATTGAACAGGGATTTTTTAAAACGGGCATCATGCCCATTAAAGTGGAAGAAATTTATCTGGATAAGCAGGGAAAAAAACAAAAACGGGAGCATATCATGGATACGGATGAAGGTCCGCGCGCTGATACGTCACCCGATGCACTGGCCAGACTGAAACCTGTATTTGCGGCGGGTGGTTCCGTTACGGCCGGCAATTCTTCCCAGACCAGCGACGGCGCTGCATTTGTTATTGTGATGGGAGAAAAACTGATGAACCGCCTGGGATTAAAGCCCATTGCCCGTTTGGCAGGCTGCGCGAGTGCGGGTGTTCATCCCAGGATAATGGGCATTGGACCAGTGGAAGCAGTTCCCAAAGTATTGAAGCAGGTGGGCATGAACCTCTCGCAGATTGACCTGGTGGAATTGAATGAAGCATTTGCAAGCCAGTCCCTCGCCGTGATCCGAAAGATTGGGTTAAATCCGGATATAGTGAATATCAACGGAGGCGCTATCGCCCTGGGGCATCCGCTGGGTTGTACGGGTTGCAAGCTAACCGTTCAGATAATGCAGGATATGAAAAGGCTGAATAAGAAATACGGGATCGTGACGGCCTGCGTTGGCGGGGGCCAGGGAATTGCCGGAGTGATTGAACATATTTCATAAGATTAAGGTTTTGATAAATCGGTATGGGCAACCCGGATGAGAAGTCCGCCTGCCTATCTTTGCAGACGCTATTTTTTTTGACACAACCATCCATCATACGCAGATTTTCCGCGGCATTTTTTCTGCTGTTATTTTTCTTTTGCGTAACCCCGAAAAGATTCCTG
>DASRLM010000307.1:0-3242 GCA_035648455.1 Puia sp.
TTCAGAAATACACCGGATTCATCAGTCCGGGTGTTTTTGCCATGTTCATATTAGGGATGTTCTGGAAAAGAACCACAGGCGCAGCAGCAGTTGCCGGCGTGATCACAGGGCTCGCACTTTGTTATTTCTTCAACGAGAAAGCGCCGGGCGTATTCGGGCACGAAACCTGGTTGTATACCGCATATCCGAATGGCCATGGCGGATATGAAATCCCCTTTTTGATCTGCATGGGGCTTTCGTTCTTCTTCACCGTTGCGATTATGGTGGCCATCAGTCTGGCCGGACCCAAAATAAATCCGAAAGCCTTTGAACTGGACAAAACCATGTTCAAATTAAAACCGCAAGCGACGGCACTGATCGTGATCATCCTGTTATTGCTGGCCGCGCTGTATATTAAATTCTGGTAGAAGTAATAGAATGGACAATTGATAATGGACAATGGAGCATTGACAATTGTCCATTGCCTACTGCATTCCCTGCATCGCATCCTGGGAACCCGATGTATTCATGTTCTTTCTTTTGAACAGGGAAACGTCCATTTTCCCAAAACGGTAAGAGAAGTTCACGCGCACGAGCTGGGGATCGCGCAGCCGGTTATAATCCTGTAAAAAGAATTCGCTTTGCGAATGCTGTTTGGAATATTTTGTTCTGAATATATCACCGATCGAAACGCTGAGGGTGGCGGCATCATTCTTTAAGAAGCTGCGACTCACCGCTGCATCCACTGCCCAGAAAGAAGCGATATAACCCTGCGAAGCGCTCTGCACGCTGCCGCCACCACCCGGACCACCAAAGCCGCCTCCTCCCGAATTCACCGGCAGGTTGGTTTTGGATTGGTAAAGGCCGGTGATCTGCAGCTTGAATTTTGCAGGCAGTTTGAAGTTGCTGTTCAGCTTACCAAACCAACTCCACAAAGCATTCTGGGACGGAGTAATATTACTCGTATTGATTTTTGAATTGTAAATATTTAAATTGCTGGTAAGGTCCCACCATTTGGTCAAATTATTCACGGCGGTAAATTCCGCACCGATGGTCTGGCTGAAACTGGCGTTGATGTAAGTATTGACCAGGTCATTCTTGCCGGACAAGGCATTGGTAAAAGTATCCAGGAAATGCGTGATCAGGTGATCGGTCCGTTTGTAATACAGGGAAGCCAGGAACGTATTATTTCCCCTCAAGGTTTTCAGGTATGACATTTCCAGGGAATTGGTAAACTCAGGAACCAGGTCGGGGTTACCGCGCGTGATGTTCAGGCTGTCCGTATAATCCGTGTAGGGGATCAGCTGAAAAAAGTTCGGGCGGTTGATCCGCCGCGTATAACTAATCTGCAGCTCCTGTTTATTCCTGAGTTTCTGGCTCAGGAACACGGATGGAAAAAGACTGAGCGGATAGGAATTGCTGAAATGTTGTTTTGTGTTGAAGAGATCTCCCGAATAACTTGAGCTTTCCGCACGCAGACCAACCTGATAACCGAAATCCTTAATGGCACTGGTGAAAGAAACATAACCAGCGTACACGTTATTGGTGTTTTCATAATTAATGGAGGCGGAAGGCACCAAATAGAAATCATTGTTTCCCAGGGTATCGTAATAATTATTTGTATTATTCAGGAGGTGCTGGCTGTTCATACGCAATCCGGCTTCCAGTTTGGTTTTCTGATTAAAAGGATGCACATAATCGGTTTGTGCGGTAAAGAATTTGTTGTTTCCGCTTCCGTTTACTTTCTGTTGCTGGAAATGAGAAATGGCAGAACCGGGCTGGCCCGTAAAATAATCGGTCACATACAGGGCATCGTTCTGATTTTTTCCCTGAAAATAATTAACGTCGGCTGTAATATTTTCCCCCTCTTTTGGAAACAGATGCTTGAACGCGAACTGAAACCCGCTGGCATCAAATACCCTGTTCGTATTGGCATTGCGCTGACTGAATAAGGTTTCGGTTCCACTGGGGAGCATGATATCGTTTTGAATATCGAGCAGCTGATAAGGCTTGAACGCCCCATGCACTTTAATGCCTGTTAAGGAAAAAGTGGTTCTGGGCGTCATGAAATAATCAAATCCCAGGCTGCCGAATGCAAAAGCGCCTTTATTTTTATCATAGTTGGATTCATGTATCGCTGTGGCCGTGTCCGTGAAATTTTCCCGGTTGGTGGTTCCGTTGGTTACGCCCCGGTTCTGATTGTAAAATCCCGCGGCCGTGAAGTTGAATTTATCCTGGCGAAGATTGAAGTTCGCTCCGCCATTCACGCCCCCGTGGCCGTCCACTCCGGCCCGGGCATTCCCATTATATCCGGTTTTGCGGTTCTTCTTCAAAATGATATTCAGTATACCGGCGCCACCGCCTGAGGCGTCATATTTAGCGGAAGGATTGGTGATCACCTCCACACTTTCGATGGCATCTGCAGGAATCTGGTCAAGGGTCAGCGTGGTGGGTCGTCCGTCAATATAAATCTGGGGTGTGCTGTTGCGGAGGGTAACATTGCCGTCTATGTCAACATTCACGGATGGCACATTCTTCATCACATCCAGTGCCGTTCCGCCGGCATTCACCATGTCTTTTTCCACATTGTATACTTTTTTATCTATATCCATCCTCAGGGTGGGCGTTACTGCGGTGACCGTAACGGAGGCCAGTTGGGTAACATCAATCTCGAGTTTAATATTGCCGAGGTCCTTATCAAAGCCATTGATGGCGCTGCTCATGGCACTGATGGCCTGGGCAGGATCCGTACCCGGTTTCGGCACTCCGCCTGCAGGCATTCTCATCTGGAAAACCACCATTTGTTCGTAGGGTTTGTACCCTGTAGCGGAAATTTTCAGTTTGAGCCCACCGAACATAGGCAGATCCTCAAAGTTGAAATCACCGTTGGCTTTTGTGCTCAGTCCCTTCAATAAAACAAACTTGTTTTTTTTGGTGGCGGTATCCCTTTTATTCTGCAGAACAATCACCGTTGCTCCATTGACCGGATGACCGGTGCTGTCAATGATCTTTCCGTAAATATGACCCATATTGGGAACTTTACCGCCCCCGCCGGGAAATTGCGCCCGCAGCGTACAGAAGGATGCGAAGGAGATCATAAACAACAAAAACTTTTTCATAAAACTTGTTTGGTATCGATCAGCAAAGCTACTTCGGTGGTTTTAAAACCCGGATGAATTGAGACAAGCAGTCATAATCATGCGACCAAATCATTTATCCCTTGTTTCCCGGGTCAACAACCCGGAGCAGGTCATCCTTATAAT
>DASRLM010000308.1:0-12760 GCA_035648455.1 Puia sp.
GCAAAAGAAATGCACAGACCCTGTGTACAAAGATTTCTGCCTGAATATTTTGCCAGACAAGAAACCCGGAATTGTAAAAATCCGGCTCCGGATTCCTTTCCGGGCATAAAAAAATCCCGGTCCTTTTTTAATTGATCCGGGATTTATTTTCAGGAAGGCCGATGCTGTTAATTCGGTTGTCTGGTTGCCGGTCTTTCTGTTTTCTTATCCTCCGGTCCCGGCTGGTTGCGGTTGGCCGGTTGCTGCACCTGTGACCCCGGAGTCGTTCTGACGGGTTGATTAGCCGGCGCGGGTCGTAAGTGCATCTGCTGGCGGTTAGCCGGTGAGGGCCGGGGCAGGTTTTGCTGCTGCTGAACGGCTTCCGGCGGGGTTCCATTCCGCTGACGGAAACGGGAATCTGTGGGTCTGCCGATAACGGCCGGACTGGGCGGGGTCTGAAGGGGTTGCGTTGCCGGCCTGTTGTTATTGGGCGCCGGTACCGGTGGTTGCGGTACGGGCCTGTTGTTAAAGTTTGGATTCTGCACAGCGGGTTGCGTTGCCGGACGGTTGTTGTTGTCTGGTGCTGCTATGGGCCGCTGGGGCCTGTCGTTATTATTCGGATGCTGCACAGCGGGTTGCGTTGCCGGACGGTTGTTGTTATTGTCCGGAGTTGCCACGGGCCGCTGGGGCCTCTCGCTATTGTTCGGATTCTGCACAGCAGGCTGTGTTGCGGGACGGTTGTTGTTATTTCCCTGGTTTTGCAACTGCGGACGCACATCCCTTAGCGTTTGCACGCGGGCGGGTGCCGGCCGGGACGATGCATCGGGCCTGGCGGATGGCGCTGCGTCTATACGTGGCCGGTAGATGTTAAACTGGTTCCCGGAAACCCGGCTCCCCGGGCTACTGGCCTCGCGGATTTGTACGGGCCTGAAGCTCTGACCGCTTACCCTTCTTACTTCGGCCGGATCAGGACCCGGAGCATAGGCATACCTCGCCCGGTTTGATCCACTGTAATTATTGATGATGGTGGTGTTATTGATGATGGTCACATTGCGTGACTGGTCCACATGATAATTTTGCCAGCCCGGACTACCCATGTACCGGCGCGGAACAAAATTCCAGTAGTTCATGGGCGGATTATAGGATCCCAAAGCCACATCAACGGTCACATTGGGTCCAAGTGGCGCCCAGCCATAATAATCATTTCCACCTCTCCAGCTTACCCAGGCCGGGGCCCATTCATTTCCCGGAACCCACATCCATCCGTAACCGCCTTCGTAAAACCAGCGGCCATAGTGGAACGGCGCCCAACCCCAATTGTAATCGGAGGCCCAGGTCCATCCGGCATCGGTATAGACCCAGTTGCCATTGGTGCTGTAAGGCATGAAATCCGGACCGGCATCCGGCATCCACACATATCCGTATCCGGGATAATTGATCCAGTTGCCGTAGGGCGCGAGATCATCATAAAAGGACTGATAGGAAACCGACGGAGCAGCCTCCGGTGGGGGATCATAACTTTCTGTCTGAACAACCTGCACGGGACCGCAGGAACTGAGCAGGATAATGCCTGAAATGAGGCAGGGTATAAAATTTTTCATGGTTACAACTTTTGCGGACTGAACCCAGTACGGTTATTTGATCTGAGAACGGTCAAAAAGTACAATTATTTACAATCGATTAACAAAATATTAAAGTTAGCAGCAACCATCTAAAATCCTGCCACACATCCGGTAACGCTTCTTTTAATAGTTGAAACCCGTAGAAACGCCATAAAAACTATCTTTGCCTTTCTAAAAAAAAGAGCAATTTCTCCATGACCATCAGCTATAACTGGCTCTGCGACTATCTTCCGGACAATCTACAGGTAAAGCCAACCCCCGAACAGCTTTCCAAAATGCTCACGTCAGTCGGGCTGGAAGTGGAGAGCCTGACAAAATATGAATCGGTGAAAGGGCTGTTTGAAGGACTGGTTGTTGGAGAAGTAATAACCTGCGAGCCGCATCCCCATGCGGATAAGCTGAAAGTAACCCGGGTGAATATCGGCAAAACGGAAACTTTACAGATTGTTTGCGGGGCATCCAATGTGGCCGCCGGACAAAAAGTAGTGGTGGCAACAATCGGTTCCACCCTGTATCCTGAAACCGGGTCTCCGGTCACCATCAAAGCGGCAAAGATCCGGTCAGTAGACAGTGAGGGAATGCTGTGTGCCGAAGATGAGATCGGCCTTGGAAAAAACCATGCGGGCATCCTCGTTCTTCCACAGAATCTTCGTGCGGGTTCCCCGTTTGCTGATTTTCAAAAGCCGTATACGGATCATATTTTCGAAATCGGTCTCACGCCCAACCACATGGACGCCATGAGTCATACCGGCGCGGCCAGGGACATCTGCGCTTATTTATCGCACCAGGATAAAAAAGAATACCGGGTAAAAATGCCGGCCCTTCCGCCATTCATCATCGATAAACACAACCGGCCCGTGCCCGTACAATTGGAGAACCCGAAAGCCTGTGCGCGTTATTCAGGTGTAACCATAAACGGGATCCGTATTCAGGCATCTCCCCAATGGATGCAGGACAGGCTTCGGTCCATCGGCATAAGACCAATCAATAATGTGGTCGATATCACCAATTTCGTTCTGCATGAACTGGGTCAGCCCCTGCACGCTTATGATGCCGCCCGGATCAGGGGCAACCGGATCATCATTAAAAATCTACCGGCAGGAACACCCTTTATCTCCCTCGATGGAAAGGAAAGAAAACTGGATGCGGAGGATCTGATGATCTGCGATGCGGAAGGGCCTGTCTGCATCGCCGGAGTCTTTGGCGGATTAAACAGCGGCATTACCCCATCCAGTACCGGTCTTTTCCTGGAAAGCGCCTGGTTCAATCCAACCGGCATCCGGAGGACCTCCTTCCGGCACGGACTACGGACGGACGCGGCCACCCATTTTGAAAAAGGCATGGACATCAGCGGAACGGTTACGGCGCTTAAACGTGCGGCTGCACTGATCCGGGAATATACGGGAGGACAAATAGAAACGGATATCGTTGATGTATATCCGGAACTATTTCCCAAAGATCAGATCCTGCTGAAATATCATTACCTGAAAAAATTAAGCGGAAAGAATTATCATGCATTAACCGTTAAAAATATTTTGCTGTCCCTGGGATTTGATATTCTCCGGGAAGGTATGGATGATCTGCTGGTTGCGGCCCCCCGGCATAAACCGGACATACAACTGCCCGCAGATATTGTGGAGGAGATCATGCGCATAGATGGATATGACAACATTGACATACCGACCTCTATAACCATTTCCCCTTCCGTGGAAACGAACCGGGATACTGCTGCGTTCCAGGAAAAACTGGCCGGTTATCTCACGGGCTTGGGGTTCAGTGAAATATTTACCAATTCCATCACCAACAGCGCTTATTTCAGTGAAGGAGAACTGGAAACAGCCGTGAAAATGATCAATAACCTGAGCACGGAACTTAACATCATGCGGCCGTCCCTGCTGGAAACCGGGCTGGAAAGCATATCCTGGAACATCAACCGGAAAAACAACGCCCTTCGTTTTTTTGAATTTGGAAAATCATACCACACCCGGCAAATTGGTCATTACCAGGAAATCAATCATTGCTGCCTCTACCTCACCGGCTATCTGCAACCGGAGGGATGGAAAGGGAAACCGGTGCCGGCAGACTTTTTTTATCTGAAAGGCATTGGAGAAAACATATTGAAACTGGCCGGCGTGAACGGAAAGCGCCTGTTGATGTCCCATCCGAAGCTGAGTGCGGGTATGGAAGTGGTTCATGATAAATATACCCTCTTACAGGTTGGCCAGGTGAGTAATGATTTGCTCGCCAGATTCGATATCCGTCAACCGGTTTATTTTGCTGATCTGTACTGGGACAACCTGATGCTGCTCGCGGCGATGAACCCGGTTCTTTTTACCGAACTGCCCCGCCAGGTTCCTGTAAACCGGGATCTTGCCCTGATCGTGGAAAAATCCCTACCTTTTGAATCCGTTGAGAAAACGCTGCAGGGAATCGGACTGGAGAAATTACAACAAGTTCAATTATTCGATATTTTTGAAAGCGAAAAGCTGGGTAAGGATAAAAAATCCCTGGCTGTCAGCTTTACCTTCCTCGATCCGGAAAAAACGCTGACCGACAAGGAAATTGACGGGATGATGAGCAGGATCATGAAAACGGCAGAACTGGAATTGAAAGCGGAGATCAGGAAATAATCCGGGAAAACCAATCCACATTCATAAGCAAAAGAACCACTCATGACGCATCCGGAAATTCAGCTCAAAAGAGTGTATGAAAAATTTCAGCAACTGGTTAAACTGCATCAGGGATTGCAAAAAGAAAATGAAAAGCTGAAGGCTGATTTCAAAAAGATGAGTATGCGCTGTGAAGCGCTTTCGCAGGAAGCGGATAAATTCCGCCAGCAGACAGAAGTCCTGAAATTATCAGGAAGTGACATGGATGAAAAAGAGAAAAAGGACCTGGAAAAACGATTAAACCAGTATGTCAGGGAAATAGATCGTTGTATCGCCCTGTTGAACGAATAGAAAAAGGGAAGGGGTTTAAAATATCAGACACGCTTTACGCAACGCATCTTCATTTCATCTGCGCCCTGGCTCACCTCCAGGGTATACACGCCATAAGGAAGCTCATTGAGGCCGTCCCAGTCAAGCAACTGCCTGCCGAATCCCAGCTCTTTGCTGAGTTCACTGCAAATGCTGCCGTGATCGTCTTTCAGAACAGCTTTTAATAAGGAATTGTGTGTTTGGTTGATCTCGAAACTGAGGCGATCGATGAAATTCGGAGATTTGATTTTCAGAAACATGATACTGGATTTGGATACTGGATTAAATTTCCCCGTTATGGATTCTTCAGAAGAACTTGGCTTAACTTCGAACAATCGTTATCCGGCGGATGTGAAAACAAGTTAAAACAAGAATTCCAGAGATGCAAGCACTGATTCCAATAAATATTGTGATCGGGGACCGCCAGTTCCGGATCAAGATCCAACCGGAGGATGAAGGGACCGTCCGTAGCACCCTCAAAACCATCAACGACAAGATTATTGAATTTAAAACCCAGTTTGCCGGGAAAGATATGCAGGACTACATCTCTATGGTGATGTTATGGTTTGCCACACAACCCGGTATGAACGAAAGCGGCGCCATTCCGGCCGACTTTTTCAGCTCCCTCAATAAATTAGAGGAACAATTGGACAAGATCCTGTCCTGAAGGCCATTCCCATCCTCCGCCTACTTAAAAATCCCTTATCTTCGCTCACCATTCCCCATCCTTCCAGGATGGTAAAAATATGATTATCAACATTTTAAACTAGGATTTCATGGATGCCACCGTTATATACATCATAATTGCCGTTATCGGCCTCATCGCTGGCCTGCTAACGGGCAAGATGATCTTTTCTAAAAATACCCGCAAACAGGTTGAAGAAGCTGAGCAGCAGAGTCAGAAGATGCTGGCTGAGGCCCAGATTTCTGCAGAAAACCTGAAAAAGGAAAAGATGCTCGAAGCCAAGGAGAGGTTTGTCCAGTTAAAATCGGAACACGATAAAGAGGTCCTGGACAGAAACCGGAAGCTCAGTGATTCCGAACTACGGATCAAACAGAAAGAACAGGGCATCAATCAGCGCATGGATTCGCTGGATAAGCAGGTCAAAGACAATGAAGTGATCAAAGAAAACCTGAACCGGCAGATCGACGTGGTCAATCAGAAGCGCACTGAACTGGAAAAACACCAGGAGGAGCACATCCGGCGCCTGGAAAAGATTTCCGCGCTTACCGCCGAGGAAGCGAAGACCCAGCTCATCGAAAGCATGAAAAACGAGGCCCATACCCAGGCCCTGGCCCTGCAACAGGAAATCATTGATGATGCCCGGCAGAAGGCCAATAAGGAGGCCCGTAAAATCATTATTCAAAGCATCCAGCGTACCGCTGCGGAACAGGCCATAGAGAACTCCATTACGGTTTTCAACCTGGAAAGTGATGAAATCAAAGGTCAGATCATCGGACGCGAAGGACGCAATATCCGGGCGCTGGAAGCTGCTACCGGGGTTGACCTGATCGTGGATGATACCCCCGAAGCCATTGTGCTTTCTTCTTTTGACCCGCTTCGCCGGGAAATCGCCAGGCTGGCCCTTCAGCGGCTTGTTGCCGATGGCCGGATACATCCTGCGCGTATTGAAGAAGTGGTGGAGAAAACACGTCGCCAGATCGAAGAACAGGTTATTGAAATCGGAGAAAGGACGGTGATCGAGCTCGGAATTCACGGGTTGCATAAAGAATTGGTCAGGATCGTGGGGAAAATGCGTTTCCGTTCTTCTTACGGTCAAAACCTGCTGATGCACAGCCGGGAAGTGGCGAATCTGTGTGCCATCATGGCTGCGGAGCTTGGCATGAACCCGAAACTGGCCAAACGTGCCGGACTGCTCCATGATATCGGCAAGGTTCCGGATGAAGAAACTGAACTCAGCCATGCCTTGCTGGGAATGAAGATTGCTGAAAAATACGGCGAAAATCCTGCCGTGGTGAATGCCATCGGGGCGCATCACGACGAAGTGGAGATGCAATTTGTGATCGCACCCATCATCCAGGCCTGCGATGCCATCAGCGGCGCTAGACCCGGTGCCAGACGGGAGATCATGCAGCAATATATTCAGCGTATTAAGGATCTGGAAACCCTGGCCCTCACTTATCCCGGCGTTGAAAAAGCTTATGCCATCCAGGCCGGCAGGGAATTGCGGGTTATCGTGGAATCCGACCGGGTTTCAGACGGTGACAGCGATAAACTGAGTTTTGAAATAGCCCAGAAAATACAAACAGAAATGACCTATCCCGGTCAGATCAAGGTTACGGTGATCCGGGAAAAGAGAGCCGTGAATGTTGCCCGGTAATGACCAGCAATAGTTTTTGAATTTACCCGAAACCTTGTTAGCTTTGCATCCCCAAAAATCATGTTATGAGCACGGCAGTAGCATATGTACAGGAACAGTTATCCGCGAAAAAAGTACTCCCCAAATTCAAGGCAGGGGATAATATTACGGTTAACTATAAAATCATTGAAGGCAATAAAGAACGTATCCAGAGTTTTAAAGGAGACGTGATCAAACGCCAGGGCGTGGGTCAGACCGCTACTTTTACCGTTCGCAAGATATCTGACGCGATTGGCGTAGAAAGAACATTCCCTTCCTTTTCCCCCCATATTGAATCCGTGACGGTGAACAAGGTAGGACGCGTTCGCCGCGCGAAACTTTATTTCCAGAGGGAAAGAAGTGGAAAAAGCGCCCGTATCAAAGAAAAAAGAATCGTTTCCTGATTTTTATAAACCAAGTGTTAATGATCTGGCGGAAGTACAATCCTTCCGCTTTTTTATTTTCAAAGGATTATCTTTACGGGATTAAATTATAAGACTATGTTCAGTCATTTGTTCCTGATATCAGCACCGGGCGGATCAGAATGGATCCTGATTATCCTGGCTGTCCTGATCCTTTTTGGCGGTAAAAAAATACCCGAATTCATGCGTGGGATCGGTCGTGGTATGCGCGAATTCAATGATGCCAAAAACAATGTGAAAAAAGAATTTGAAGACGGAATGAATGAACCCAGGGAAACGGTGCCGCCCGCAACGCCAGCATCAACGCCAGCTTCAACAGCAACGTCCACACCTACCCAAACTTCCGCTACCAATTCTGCGAACTGATGAATGCAGCATATCCTGCTGACTTTTGTACGTTCCCGGTTTGTGTAGTTACCACGCTTGTTTACCTTTTCCTCCATACGTGAATACCATAAGGCCCTGCTAACAGGATCCATTTCCTGCCGGGAAACGGTTTCTCTATACCTGGAAAGGATCAACCGCTTTAGCCATTTAAACGCCTTTATAGCCGTTTACGCGGAGGAAGCCCTTTCCGCTGCTGACCGGCTCGATCAGGAAAGAAAGTCCGGATGCCAGCCCGGAAAGCTCCATGGCGTGGTGATCGGTATTAAGGATGTGCTTTGTTACAGGGATCATCCAGTGACCGCCTCCTCTAAGATCCTGGAAGGTTTTAATCCGCTCTATAATGCCACTGCCGTGGAATGGCTCCTGAATCAGGGAGCCATAATAATAGGTCACCTGAATTGCGATGAATTTGCCATGGGCTCCAGCAATGAGAATTCCGTCTATGGCCGGGTGAAGAATGCACTGAATTACGACCTGGTTCCCGGCGGCTCCTCCGGCGGTTCGGCCGTGGCCGTACAGGCCGGCCTTTGTATGATTTCCCTGGGCAGCGATACCGGCGGATCCGTGCGCCAGCCGGCAGATTTCTGCGGGGTCGTTGGGCTCAAACCCACTTATGGACGAGTTTCCCGGTATGGTCTCATCGCTTATGCTTCTTCTTTTGACCAGATCGGCATTTTTGGAACAAATATCCCGGATGTGGCCCTGGTGCTGGAAGTGATATCGGGATTTGACGGCCGCGACAGTACTTCTTCCCGCCAGACCGTTCCTGAATACAGCAGGGGCATACAAGAGCCTGCCTCCATTTACCGCATAGCGGTGCTGAAAGAGGCCATGGAGCATCCTTCGCTGGATCCGGAGATCCGGGAACAACTTAGCCGGTTTACCGAGCAATTAAAAGCGGCGGGTCACCTGGTGGAAGAAATATCATTCGACCTGCTGGATTTTATTGTACCAGCCTATTATGTGCTGACCACGGCGGAAGCTTCTTCCAATTTATCCAGGTTTGATGGGGTACGCTACGGAACAAGAACCGCCGACCCCGAGGCCGGATACCCTGGTTTTTACCGGAAAACCCGGTCGGAAGGCTTTGGTAAAGAAGTAAAAAGACGGATCCTGCTCGGAACCTTTGTTTTGAGCTCCGGGTACTACGAAGCTTACTTTACCAGAGCCCAGCAGGTAAGAAAAATTTTAACAGACAGAACAAGACTGATTTTCAATCAGTTCGACATAATTCTCACTCCTACAGTCCCAACCACCGCTTTTCGCGCCGGAGAAAAAATGACTGATCCGGTAGCGATGTATCTCGCTGATTTGTATACAGTTTACGCAAATCTGGTGGGCATTCCGGGCATTTCTTTACCACTTTTCCAGCATTCAAATGGCATGCCTTTTGGTATTCAGGCTATGACAAACCGATTTCAGGAATTATCTTTACTCCGGTTCTCCAAAGAACTGATGCAACAATATAAGTCCTACGAAACTCCGACTTTATGAAAACCGGATCCACGAGCTACATTGTCCAGTAACTACAATCCGTAATCCATCCCTTGAAAAATTTATGAACCGCATTTTCCGGTTTATAAATCTTTAAGCATCAAAGAGATGAAAAGACTTTTATTGTTGGGCTTTGCTATTATTGGACTTGTGTTGAGTACTCTGGCAAACGCCCTGAAGAGGGACAAAACTGCTGTCACGCTTTACGTGCCCATCGACACCAGCAGCGTTAAAAATAGCTTTGACAACCTGTTCCTGGCTTCTGTCAGGGGCAGCAACGGAGCGCTTTTGAATCGCCATGCGGTTTCTTATGTGAGGGATTTCATGATGAAGAACAAGAAGGACCTGGAAGAAATCCGGTCCGGGAACCAAGCTTATCTGAGACTGATCAATGGCATTTTAAGCGAATATGGCCTTCCTTCCCAGTTGAAATACCTGGCCATGATTGAATCCGAGCTCAAGCCTTCGGCAGTTTCCTGTGTTGGAGCGGCCGGTCCCTGGCAGTTGATGCCAGCTACGGCCCGTATGCTGGGTCTGAAAGTGAACCACAGGGTGGATGAAAGGAAGAATTATCGTAAAAGCACCAGAGCCGCTGCTATTTACCTGCGGGACCTGTACGCCGAATTCGGCGACTGGCTGCTGGTAATTGCAGCCTATAACGTAGGCGACGGAAACGTTTACCGGGCGATCAAAAAAAGCCACAGCTCCAATTTCTGGGTTCTTCAGAAATATTTACCAAAAGAATCCAGTAACCACGTAAAAAAATTTATCGGTACCCAGTACGCTCTGGAAGGCGAGGGCAGTGTGACCACCCTTACCAAAAAAGAAGCAGCGGAACAGCTCACCGGTTCAGCGATGTATGTCTTTTCCCGGAAAATAAATAAGGCTGAGGATGCCGATGCAAAAACAGTAACGGTTTCCGGTAAGTATGATGCCTCAGTGATCTCCAGTCACATCCTGATGGGTGTGGGAGATTTTAACCGGTACAATCCGGACTTTGATAAAGTGATGGCCAGTGAGAACAACAGTTACGATCTGAAACTGCCTGCAGATAAAATGGATCTTTTTGTATCAGATAGATACCAGATCCTGAATGAATCCGTACAGCATTTGCAGATGGAAGAAAATATGGACGACAGCAAGTCCATAGCCGCTGTTACCAGAAAATAATTTGGTCGCTTTATTTAAACCGTACCCCTTGCCTGTTCATTCAGGCGGGGGTTTTTAATATCTTCTCCATGCCTGAAATTTTCATCAGACATTCTTCATATTCTTTTTCCGGGTCGCTGCCCGTGGTAATGCCGGATCCGGCAAAGCAGGACAGATACCGGTGCTGCTGATTATACAACAAACTTCTGATCACCACATTGAAATCAAAATCCTGGTTGGGTTTCACATAACCAACGGCACCTGAAAATAATCCCCGTTTTGTTTTTTCATATTGCTCAATCAGTTGCAGCACCCTTTTCTTGGGCGCCCCGGTCATGGATCCCATGGGAAATGTAGCCGAGATCATGTCGGTCCAGTCGAGTCCCGGTTTCAGCCTGCCCTGTATCGTAGAAATCATCTGGTGCACCTGCGGAAAACTATATATCCCAAAAAGTTCTTCCACTTTTACCGTATCCGGTTTACAGATCCTGGAAAGATCGTTGCGGACCAGATCCACCACCATCACATTTTCAGCCCGGTCCTTTTCACTGTTCATCAGAGACTGTCTCCATTTTTCATCCTGCTGTTTGTTTTCCGGATCACGGGGTGCAGTGCCTTTAATGGGTTGGGACAGGACCAGGTCGCCCCTTCTTTTAAGATATCTTTCGGGACTTGCGCAAAGCAAAAACTTACCACCCGTGGTATAATAGGCAGAAAAAGGAGAGGGGGAAACCTTATTCAGGGCCTGGAAAAGGAACATGGGATCAATAACCGCCTGGTCGGCATAAAACTCCTGGCAGAAATTAATTTCGTAACAATCGCCGCGGTGGATGTGTTCCTTCAGGCGTTCTATGATACGGATGTATTCATCCTTATTCACCCTTTGCCTCATCAGCGTTTCCGGTGCCGGCCCTTTATGTTCCGCAATCAGGGGTGCGGCGCTGATCTCACTTAATATCCGGTCATGGTCATCTCGCAGCGATCCGATGCTCAGGCGTTCATGGTTTAACAGGACAATGGTTTCCGGAATAAAAAAGAAAAGATCCGGAAAACCGATGGGATCCGGCAATCGGGACGGCACCGATTCCGTTTCCGATTTCAGATCAAAAGAAAAATGGCCAAAAAGCCAGTCGTTCTGACGTAATGAAAATTGTTTGAGCTGGTCAAAAGCGTTTCCGGATATGGCTTCCAGCCGGGCATGTTCTCCCACTGCCGCCATACATTCAAAGGAGTGGTTGGTGGATTTATATTGCTGGTTATCCAAAAAACAACAGGTATTGAACGGGGCTGACCAATTCAATACCTGTTGTTTTATTTTATACAGATCGCTAACGGGAAAAGAAACAAAAGCTCGGTTAGCCATTGAGGTTACCCCGGTTAAAAATCATCCTCTTCTTCTTCAAAACCATTGTCGTTAAAGAGATCCAGGTTTTTGTATTCGTCATCCAGACCCAGGTCATCTTCTTCGGTGCCCTTGGCCGCTTTTTTTCCGGGCGCGGAGACCCCACCCTTCTTTACTTTGGAACGGGGAATATCAAATTCATCAAAATCAGGATCCCATTCCTCTTCTTCTTCCACCTTATTCCATTCATCTACTTCATCCTCCTCCGCGACGTCTTCATCGTCGTCATCGCCCTCATCATCCGCCTTCTTTTTAGATTTGGGGGAAGAAGCCTTAGCGCTTTTTTTAGCCACAGTTTTCGGAGTTTCAACCTCATCATCAACGTCGTCTTCGTCGTCCTCTTCCTTTGGTTTTTTTGAGGAAGGTTTCGCAGCAGTCGGCTTTGATGGTGCAGGTGCGGATTTTTTTGAATCCTTTTTCTCCTTATCAGATTTTGATGCCATGTTCCAATAAGATTAGATTGTAAAATTTCAGCGAAGTTTTTAAACCTCCAAATTTTTTTATAAAGAATTTTTGAGGTCGCCGCACCGGATCAGCTATTTTCTATCAATTGGTTACGGCCCGGCCCATTAGATATATAAGAAACTTTAACTTTCAGGTAATTATCTATAAAAGCAATATAGGCCCTCATCGGTTCGGGCAATTCTCCGTAGGTCCTGGTGGCCGTTATGTCCGATTTCCAACCGGCAAAGGAAGAAAGGATGGGTTTAATGGCGTGCTGAAGCATCTGGAATGGAACTTCTCCGGTTTCTTTTCCATCGATCTGATATTTGCAGCATACTTCCAGTTTCTCAAAATCATCCAGCACGTCGGCCTTGGTCATCACCATGCTGGTGACCCCGTTGAGCATACAGGCATAACGGAGGGCCACCAGGTCGATCCAGCCACAGCGGCGGGGCCTGCCGGTGGTGGCTCCGAATTCGCTGCCTGCCTTGCGGATCCGGTCGCCGGTCTCATCCGAAAGTTC
>DASRLM010000309.1:0-2914 GCA_035648455.1 Puia sp.
ACCGGCATGTATTATCTGCGCACGCAGGCAGCCAGCCGCGCCGTTCAGTTCACCGTGGAAAAGCAGGGCAGTGTGGCCATGGAGCCGGTGGTTCCTAACGGTAATGGCGAGGTGCCAGCGGGAGCAAGCTGCAGTATGGAGGCGGGTTGTATTAGTTGCAGCGCATAGAAGTGTCAACCGCCAACTGTCAACTAAATTTCAGGCAAATGCGCCGGATGAATTAATTTTGCCCCATGAGCAATACTCCTTCGGGCGGAATGCCGCCAAAAAAACTAGTCATCATTGGCGGCGGATTCGGGGGCGTAAATCTCGCCCTCCAATTAAAAGATAACCCGCATTTCCAGATCACTTTCATTGATAAGAATAATTATAATTTCTTTCCTCCGCTGATCTATCAGGTGGCCACGGGGTTTTTGGAAAACTCCAATATCAGTTATCCATTCCGGAAATTATTCCGCAAATACCGGAACATACAATTCCGGCTGGGAGAAATGCAGAAAGCGGATCCGGCAAACCATATCTGTCACCTGGACAATGGCGATATTTCCTACGACTACCTGGTTATAGCCACAGGCGCCGAAACAAATTATTTCGGTATGGAGAATGTTAAGAAAAATGCCATTCCCATGAAGAATGTGAATGATGCATTGAATATGCGTAATACCGTTTTGCAACGGCTGGAACTGGCGAGCATCAGCACGGATCCGGTGGAAAGGAAAAAATTACTGACCCTGGTGGTTGCCGGTGGCGGTCCGACGGGTGTTGAAGTATCGGGTATGTTTGCCGATCTGCGTGCACATAGTCTCCGCAAAGATTACCCCGAACTGCATGGCGTGAGAAGTGATATTTTCCTGATAGACGGCGGGTCGCATTTGCTGGCGCCCATGAGTGCGGCATCCCAGCGTGATACTTATGATTCGCTCCATAAAATGGGCGTTATCATCAAACTCAATACACAGGTGAAAGATTATGTTGATGATAAAGTGATATTGTCAACCGGAGAAATCATCGAGGCCAAAACCCTGATCTGGGCCGCCGGCGTCACAGCCATGCAGTTTGAGGGCATTCCCAAAGGAAGTTATGGCAGGGCAAAACGCATGATCGCCGATCCGTATAATAAAGTGGCGGGCGTGGAAGATATTTATGCGATTGGTGATACCTGTTTTCAAACACACGAAGCCGCTTATCCAAACGGTCACCCGCAACTGGCGCAGGTGGCCATGCAGCAGGGCAAACTGCTGGCAAAAAACCTGGAGGCGATTTATAATGGCAAACCCATAAAGCCATTTCACTATCACGACAAAGGCACGATGGCCATCATTGGCCGCAATAAGGCGGTGGCGGATCTGCCAGTGCCCAAACTGCATTTCAGGGGATTCATTGCCTGGGCCATGTGGTTATTCATCCACCTGATCTCACTGATCAGCTACCGCAACAGGATCAAAACCTTATACAACTGGATGGTAGCCTATCTCAATAAGGATCAGTCGCTCCGTTTTATCGTTCGCCCCAAACACAGCGAAACGGAATTGTGGTAACCGGGATCCGGTCAAAAAAAAATTAAAAGAAAAAAGATGAAGCTGTATCGTTATCTCATTGCCGGATCTTTGATGTCTTTATTTTTTCTGTCAACGGGATTCTCCGGGAAAAAAATTGTTTCGTCTGTGCAGGGGATCTCCGGGGATACGCCCGTAGTTGCTTATCCCGGCTATCACCTCGTATGGAACGATGAATTTAACGGAAAAGAATTGCGTTCGGGCGACTGGAACTATGAAACGGGAGGCAGCGGCTGGGGAAATAACGAACTGGAATATTATACGGCAGGAGATTCCAATGCCTCGCTTCAGAAAGGCAACCTGGTGATCGAAGCAAAAAAAGAAAACCGGCGCGGCCGCCAGTATACTTCCGCCCGCATAACCACGGCAGGAAAACATGAATTTCAATATGGCCGTATCGACATCCGGGCCAAACTTCCCGTGCTGCCGGGCATGTGGCCCGCCTTGTGGATGCTGGGCAATGACATCAACAGCAGGGGCTGGCCCCTGTGCGGAGAAATTGATATCATGGAGCTGATCGGTAAGAATCCAAAAGAGGTGGTTGGTTCTTTCCACTGGAAAAACGATGATGTCACGGAAGGCACGCTGAATAACCGGTATGATCTGAAACAGGACGATTTTTCTGCCGGGTTTCACGTATACAGCCTGATCTGGGAGAAGGATCAATATCAGATACTGGTGGACAATCAGGTGTACGTCACGGCAAAAGCTGCGGATATCAAAACTACTTACAATCCTTTCCAACATCCTTTTTACCTGATCTTCAATGTGGCCGTGGGTGGCGACTGGCCGGGGCCGCCGGACAACAGTACCCTGTTCCCGCAAAAAATGCTGGTGGATTATGTCCGGGTATACCAGCACTGATCCATGGCACAATATTTTATATAAAAGAAGGATTTCATTTCAGTCCGCAGAATCACAAAATAATATGGCTTTCCTCAGCAGGCAGTTGTTTGTCAGGGTATCTTCCGTACCCCGTTCCGGCAAAGGACTTTTTACAAAAAAGGATATACTTAAAGGCGAACGCATCGTGGAATACAAAGGCAGGAAAACCACCTGGAAGGAAGTAAAACACCAGCATTTTACCAATGGGTATATTTTTTATATTTCCCGTAACGCAGTAGTGGATGCCCGGAGTTATAAAAAGGCTTTGGGCCGTTATGCCAATGATGCGCGGGGACTTTCCCGTAAAGTGGGATTACGCAATAATGCCGAATACATCGCTGAGGGTGGCAAGGTTTATATTGATGCCATAAAGCATATTCCGTCCGGTGCTGAAATTCTGGTGGGTTACGGAAAAGAATACTGGGATGTGATCCGGCACAATCAAAAACTGACCAAAAACAAGATATGATCAA
>DASRLM010000310.1:0-3065 GCA_035648455.1 Puia sp.
GCTGGTGGGATTGCTTGCCGGAAGCTATCCCGCTTTCTACCTGTCTGCCTTTGAACCTATAAAAGTGTTAAAAGGAAAACTGTCCAACGGTTTTAAAAGCGGGTGGCTGAGAAACAGTCTTGTGGTGTTCCAGTTTGTTACCGCCATCCTGCTCATCGTGGGTACGCTTGTCATTTACAGTCAATTAAATTATATACGGAATAAAAAATTAGGATATAACCGCGAACAGGTCATCACCCTTCAAAATACCTATTCACTTTGGATACATGCCAAAACTTTCAAAGAGGAAATATTAAAGCTGCCGGGGGTTGTCGGGGGAACCATGACCCGGGACCTGCCCAATGGCGGAACCTATAATGTGACTGGTTTTTTTAAAGACGCCGGTTTGCGGGCCAGCGAAGCAATCCTGCTTGGCACCTGGCAGATTGATGCCGATTATATTCCGACCCTCGGAATGGAAATGGCGAATGGCAGAAATTTTTCATCCCTGCTTCCCACCGATTCATCCTGCGTGCTGATCAACGAAACAGCTGCAGCATTATTGGGTTATAAAGATCCGATCAATAAAATGATCTATAGAATAGGAGATAAAAATGAAGCGGTGGCCAGCCGGATCATCGGCGTGGTAAAAGATTTTCATGAAGGGTCCCTGCACAGTAAGATCGGGCCCATCCTCTTCAACCTGGCGGAAGAAAGAGGAGCGATTTCCTTTCGCATCAACAGCAAAAATATCCCCGCCCTCATTGACCGGATCGGGGCTATATATCACGCGCAGGAAAAAATGGACGGTCAGCCATTTCTCTATTCGTTCATGGATGATGATTTTAACAGGCTATATCAGTCGGATCAGCGCACAGGTAAAATTTTTATTTCTTTCGCGGTTTTTGCCATTCTCATTGCTTGTCTCGGTTTATTCGGGTTGGTCACTTATGCAGCGGAACAACGCACCAGGGAGATCGGCATCCGGAAAGTACTGGGCGCCACCGTTAGCCACGTGGTGGGTCTTCTTTCCAGAGATTTTTTGAAACTGGTTTTAATTGCCGCGTTCATTGCCTTTCCCATCGCCTGGTGGGGAATGAGCAAATGGCTGGAGAATTTTGCCTACAGGACCGACATCAGCTGGTGGGTATTTACAGAAGCCGGGGGCGTAGCTGCCATAATTACCATAGCGACAGTGAGCTTCCGGGCCATAAAATCCGCGCTGGCTAATCCCGTGAATAGTCTCCGTTCAGAGTGAACGGGCATGATCATCATCCAGCCACGCGACCTTCTGTTCAGCAACATGTGGTTGACCAAGGATGTGCGCGTAGAGTTCTGGCCTGCGTGCCTTTTTGTACCGATAACCCCCGGCCTTTTCTAATTTGTCCCCGGTTAAGGTGGCCATGCATAGTTCATTTTCCAGACTGCGGCACTCCGCCATGATCTCTCCAAATGGATCGAGGATCATTGAACAGCCGTTCTTCAGCTGGTCATCATCCATACCAATGGGGTTTGAGAAGACCACATAGATTCCATTGTCATAGGCCCGGGAAGGAAGCCATTTCATCAGCCAGGCCCTTCCTTTCGGCCCGTCAAATTCCGCCCGCAGTGTTGCCGGATCGTTTTGCCTGTTCATCCAAAGGGCCGGATCAACAAATCCGGCGCCGGGCCGTGGTGAAGGCGTGCACATGGTTACATGAGGCATAAAAATAATCTCTGCTCCCAGCAAGGTTGTCGCCCTTACATTTTCCACGATGTTGTTGTCATAACAAATCAATATCCCCGCCTTCCAGCCATCCAGATCAAATAAGGTATAATGAGACCCCGGAATCAAATGGGGATTTATAAACGGATGTAGTTTTCTGTGCCGGGCGACCAGACCCGTTTTATCCACACACACATAAGCTTTATATAAATTACCCGCTTCATCTTTTTCAAACAAACCCGCCAGAACGGATATGTTATTTTCTCTGGCAATCCCGGTCAGCCTGTCTATGCTTTTTCCACCGGGAATGCGTTCTGCCAAATCCAGCATTTCGGGCCTGGAGAGTTTCCGGGCAAAAGTATATCCGGTAACGGAGCATTCATGAAACGCGATCGCGCGGGCACCCGACCTTGCAGCACTGGCGGAAAGTTCCGCTATGATCCCCAGATTATATTCCTTGTCTCCGCTACTATGTTCAAACTGTGCGGTGGCGATGGGAAGATTTTTTCTATTTGCAGTTGTCATTATATTTTTTTGATCATTTCAATTATCCAATGATGCGTTTGCGCCGGAAAGTATATTGGGGAACGGCCCCATGTGTGTTTGCACAATAAACACATTCGTTCAGACCCGAAGTATATGTTGCGATCAGTTCCCTTTCCCCAGGCGTCAGCGTTGAAGTAGCCGGATCATGCAATAAAGTTTGAACCAGATTATTTAAAGGCAGGGCGATAACAGGACTGTACATCAACAGGCCTCGGATGCCGGGATATCCTTCCGGCAGACTGATATTTGCCATACAATAGTTTTATATTCTAAAGATAGAAAACTCCGGGCAATCAGTTTGTACAGCCTGTGGACTGCCCCATGCCTGTCTGGCAAGAGGCATTTCATCATACGGTTCCAAATTTTGACGTTCGCTCAGGTTTGCCAAGAAGGTTCCTGGCAGAAGTTTTGTGTTTCAATTACGAATGTCAATTTTCAGGGAGTCTTTATTAAGCACGCCAATTTTCAAAGAGTCTTTTAGCTCTATCTCCACTACGCCATGGACGCCCTTGTCTCCATATCTCTTTGTTGCCTCTGATCCCTTGATCACCGTTACGGTCTGAATGACTGAAGGTTGGATTGATTTTACATCAAAACCTGGTTTTTGCTCGATTTGGTCGACGATATACAGGGGGTTTTCATTGGCCACGTCAGATGGGACGAACGTTAAAGGCATGCCGACAACCCATTTGGGCGCCGGTTTAAGTGTAGCAGGAGGAATGCTGCCATACCTTTTTTCATTTCGGATCTTATTCGCGTTCCAGTCCTTTAGCGTAAGCGCCTTAATGATCCTTTGATTATTGTCCTTAACGATTACAATGCACTCTCCTGCATT
>DASRLM010000311.1:0-3474 GCA_035648455.1 Puia sp.
GAAATTCTTCCCCGGATAACTTCCGTGGGGTTGTGATTTTATATATGGGTTTTAAATTAATGTCCCCTTAACCAATGAGTACATTACCTTATTTTGTATATTACTTGGGCAATTTGGATATAGTAAGTACAAAATAACAGAATATGAAACCTGCCTATAAGTCGGTTTCCCTGATAGATTCAAAATCTTTTAAGGTCATCCGGCAAGACAATAAACAGGAATTTGATTTTCCCTGGCATTATCATCCTGAGTTTGAGCTTACGTTTATCTCCAACAGCCGGGGAATTCGTTATGTTGGCAATAACATTGAAAATTTTTACGAGAATGATCTGGTTTTACTGGGATCCAATCTGCCGCATTGCTGGATCAACACCGGTGATCAGGAAGAACCGGCGAGGGCGGTGGTTATCTATCTGAATAAGGATCTTGTCAAGTGGTTGTCTGATGAACAATTCAGCGCCATCAGTGCGCTTTTTGAAAAGTCGGATCAGGGAATTAAATTCGGCCACGCGGTGGCCATGAGGATTAAATCCAGGTTATACGATTTATTCGATGCCGATCCGTTTGAAAAATACATCATTCTCCTACAGATACTCCATGAACTATCCGCTACCACCGAGTTTCATCTGCTGAGCCAGATGGGGTTTGCTTATGAACTGAATCATACCAATAACGAACGCATCAACGCCGTTTATCAGTATGTAAGGAAAAACTATCAGAATAAAATTTCCCTGTCGGATGTAGCGACCCACGTGAATATGAGCGAAGAATATTTTTCCCGGTTCTTCAGTAAAAGTTTAATGAAATCCTTTTTTACTTTTTTAAACGAGTACCGCATCAACCGGGCCTGTAAACTACTGATCGAAACAGACAAACAGGTGAGTGAGATCTGCTACAGTGCCGGGTTTGAAAGCATTCCTTTTTTTTACAGGCAGTTTAAAAAAATAAAAAACTGCGCTCCGCAGGCTTACCGGGCCAAATACCATACAGCGGGCGCATAGGGGTACCGGTACCTGGCATTTCGCGCGTTTCAGCGTTTAAAATGGTTGCTCATGGCGACGGGGTAATCGGCCAGGGCAATTTCCGGATCCGCTATTTCAGGGTGCCACAGCTTCTCCCATTCAAAGCTGTAATAACCGGGATAGTGATCGTGATAAAGCAGATCAATCGCCTTAAATATGGGCACCACACCTTTGCCAAGTAAAACATATTCCTCTTTCCCGTTTACGAATTCCAGGTCCTTGATGTGTGTATGAAGTATGTAAGGTTTTAGCTCGGCATATACTGCTTCAGGTTCCTCTTTCGTAACGGACCACATGTTGGCAATATCCCAGACCAGGCCAACGTGGTTTTTCCCTGCCGCTTCCATAATGGCTTTGAGGTCCTTTTTATAAATGACCTCTCCATGGGATTCCAGCACTACATTTACTTTCGTTCCCCTGGCGTATTCTCCCAGATCCCGCAATCCCCTGGCGATTAAATCCAGGGTATGCTGACGGTCCTGATCCTTCGGGAGCTGATTGGGGAACACACGGACATTCGGACATTCCAGCGTCGCTGCGAGGTCAATGAATTTTTTCGCTTCATCGAGGTTTTTGGTCCGCTCCGCTCCCTCCTGAAAATGCATCGCAGCGGATGAACCCAAATCGGTGAAAACCAGGTTCCGTTCTTTCATTTTTTGTAAACTCGCGGATATCTGCGCGGCAGAACTGAATTCCGGAACCCGGGTCAGATCCAATTCGCGTAAGATGCCGCGGACCTCGATTCCGGAATAATCATACTGTGAAGCAAATGCAAGGATTTTATCGAAGTTCCAGTCCGGACATCCCAGGGTGGAAAAAGATAATTTTAATTCCGGTACATCATTGCGGGGTCGAAGAAAGGTAATGGGCAATAATGACAAGCCAGACAGTAAAAATCTTTTCCGGGAAAAGTTTTGCATAGCTATTGCTTATGCACTGAAGATAAGAATTTTTCGCCATCCATTAATAAGCGACCCCGATCAGCGACTGATCCTTTGTTTCCAGCATCGAAACGCCCATCAGGTATTCATCTACCTTGCGCGCACATTCCCGCCCTTCACTGATGGCCCAGACCACCAGGGATTGGCCGCGACGCATGTCACCGGCGCTGAATATCTTGGCGATATTGGTCTGAAAAGATTTTTCTGTTGCTTTTACATTTCCCCGTTCGTCCAGTTCCACACCCAGTTCCTGAAGCATGCCCTCATGCTGCGGATGTACAAATCCCATGGCCAGCAGGGCCAGTTCGCAGGGAAGGGTCTTTTCCGATCCGGGTACTTCGGTGAAACGGGCGGGACGGCCATCCTCGGCCAGCTTCCATTCCAGTGTGGAGATCGTCAGCGCCTTCAGGTTGCCCTGATCATCCCCGATGAATGCCTTGGTGCCCACTGCCCAATGCCTTTCAACACCCTCTTCATGCGAAGAGGAAGTTTTTAATATCATCGGGTAGGTAGGCCATGGCATATAAGGCGTTCTTTCTTTTGGCGGCTGTGGAAGCAATTCAAACTGTGTGATGGATGTTGCACCATGCCGGTTCGAAGTTCCCACACAGTCGCTTCCGGTATCTCCTCCGCCAATCACGATTACATTTTTATGGGTGGCAAAAATATCTTCTTCCTTAAATTCGGTTGTGCTTACCCGTTTATTCTGCTGTTTGAGAAAGTCCATGGCAAAATGGACCCCTTTCAAGTCCCTTCCGGGTATGGGTAAATCCCTCGGTATGGTGGATCCGCCGGTGAGCACGATGGCCTGGTATTCCCGCATCAGGTCGTTGATGCGTACATCCACACCCACGTTCGCGTTATTGCGAAACACGATTCCTTCCTGTTCCAGAACCGCAATTCTGCGGTCGATCACCCATTTTTCCAGTTTAAAATCCGGGATGCCGTAGCGCAGCAATCCGCCCGGCGCGTCGTCCCTTTCAAATACGGTAACGGAATGTCCCGCACTGTTCAGCTGCGCGGCCGCCGCCATACCCGCTGGTCCTGATCCAACCACGGCAATCTTTTTACCCGTTCTTACATTCGGCTGCCGGGCTTTCACAAAACCTTTCTCATAGGCAATTTCGATGATGTGCTTTTCGATTTCCTCAATCGTGATGGCCGGCTGGTTGATGCCCAGTACGCAGCTGGTTTCACAGGGCGCCGGACAAATCCTTCCGGTAAACTCCGGAAAATTATTCGTTGAGGAAAGGATCTCGTAGGCTTCCAGCCACGAATTGCGGTACACGGCATCATTGAATTCCGGTATTACATTTCCCAGCGGGCAACCATGACTGCAAAACGGGATGCCGCAGTTCATGCAGCGCGCCGCCTGATGATTCAGTTGGTCAGGCGTGTAAGGATTTACAAATTCCCTGTAATCTTTTTTTCTTTCCTGAACGGGGCGCTTGCCCGGAAGCTCGCGCTTAAATTCCATAAACCCGGATAGTTTACCCATTGGCAATATGCTC
>DASRLM010000312.1:0-2193 GCA_035648455.1 Puia sp.
ATTTACCACCGCACCAGCAGGCATTAAATATTTAAAGAAACAGGGGTTAATGTCTAAATTTAAGATCGATTCTATAAATCAGTTTAATTAATGCCAATAAATATATTCATGCACCGCATCACTTTTGGTTTCATAACCATGCTCACATTGCTAACCGGTCTGTGTAACGGGCAGACGAAAACTTCTCCATTTAAAAAGCACGTTTTAACCAATGAATTTATTTCGGAAGGCGTGGCCGTGGGTGATGTTAACCGGGACGGTAAAACGGATATTCTGGCTGGCACTTACTGGTTCGAGGCTCCGGATTGGAAGCAGCATCTGATAGCCGCCCCAAAAACCTACAATCCGGGTACAGATTACAGCACTTCTTTTCTGGATTATAGTATGGACGTGAACAACGATGGCTGGACAGACCAGATCGTCATAGGATACCCGGGTACTGCGGCTTTTTGGTATGAAAATCCTAAAAATAAAACGGGTTACTGGAAAAAACATAACGTGATGAATGATGTGGGTGTAGGTAATGAATCTCCGGCTTTTGTTGATGTTGATGGAGATGGCAGAATTGACATTTTATGTGCCGATGTGGACACAAAGCAAATAATCTGGCTGAGCCCACCGGTTAAAAAGGGAGATACCATCTGGACGAGACACGCAATCAGTGCAATTAATGCTCCTGGAACGGACAGGTACTCTCACGGCCTTGGTATGGGCGATATCAATAAGGATGGACGCAGGGATGTGATCATAAAAAGTGGCTGGTGGGAAGCTCCGGTTGACAGGCGGCGAACAAACTGGACCTTTCACCCGGCTGATTTCGGCGAAGATTGTTCTGAAATGTATGTGCTGGATGTGAATGGCGATGGGCTAAACGATGTGATCAGCGCATCTGCCCATAAATATGGTATCTGGTGGCATGAACAGGTTAAAGACAGCAAAGGAGATATTTCGTGGAGGCAGCATGAGATCAGCAAATCCATTTCTGAAACACATGGCGTAGTGCTTACCGATCTGAACGGCGACGGTCATCCGGACATCATTACCGGAAAGCGCTTTTTTGCGCATAATGATACGAATGCTGACCCGGGTTCCCATGAACCGGCTGTTTTGTATTGGTTTGAATTTACGCCGGGTAAAAAGCCTTATTTTATACCTCATCAGATTGATGATAATTCGGGGGTGGGCCTTCATCTCGTCGTGCAGGATATGAACAGGGATAGAAAAAAAGATCTGGTGATTTCCAATAAAAAAGGGGTTTTCTATTTCGAAAATACAATGAAAAAATAGATGACCGATATTTTGCAAATTGATCCTTCATCCGAATAACAAAATAAAATGGCAGACCAAAAAGAACTTATCATAAAAATGGCGCTTAACAACTGGAATGACCAGCTGAACAAGGCCGGTAAATTATTTGATTCCCTCACCGACGCGGAATTGGAACAGCCTGTTGCCCCAAACCGGAATACCGGAAGATATTTATTGGGCCATCTTACAGCCGTTCACGATGCCTTGTTCCCTTTGCTGGGATCTGGAGATAAATTATACCCGGAACTGGAGAAGCCATTCATTTCCAACCCGGAATCTGCGCAGTTGCCGGGGCCGGATCTCCAGCAACTCAGAAAATACTGGAACAGCGTGAATCAGGCGCTTTCATCCAAATTCAATGCACTCACAACCGAAGAATGGCTTGACCGGCATAATGCGGTTACACCGGAGGATTTCATTAAAGAACCTCATCGTAATAAGCTGAATGTATTGCTGAGCAGGACCAGTCACTTATCCTATCACCGGGGTCAACTGGTGTTCCTGCAAAAGAAATAAACGGTTAAGGCAGCGGCTTCACCATGATGTCCTTGAAAAAAATGACACTTTTCGGATCGTGTCCCTGAAGCGCGAAAGTACCGCTGGAAATAATCCGGCCGGGATGATTCTCTGGTGG
The DNA here is from genome assembly GCA_035648455.1 of Puia sp. GTDB lineage: Bacteria > Bacteroidota > Bacteroidia > Chitinophagales > Chitinophagaceae > Puia. Next base: position 1,943 of record DASRLM010000312.1, read on the forward strand.
AACGAAACCATCCGGCTGCGTCCAGTCCGTTACCACCTTGTCATTCAGCTTAACCACTACGTGTTTACCCTGAACGAGGATGTCTTCGGTAAACCACTCATTGTCTTTCACATAAACCTCTTTGGTGTCTTTTATATCATATAGGCCACCTGTTCTTTTCCAGTCGGAATGAGAATTATTCACCTGGACCTCAAATCCTTTGTCCGGAAAACTTTTGTCCTGATACTCCGTATGAAAATATATTCCTGAAT
>DASRLM010000313.1:0-2639 GCA_035648455.1 Puia sp.
GGGCCATACAACATTTCCGACTGCATCGGAAAATTGCTCTGCCGACATCCTTCGCGTCACCATGCTGGTAAACCTGAAATCCTGTGCTGTGAGCATCAGCGGACTGGCCAGACCGGATGAAGGAAGCTGGTAAGCTTTCGAAGTAGTGATCTTGTAAATTAATTCTTTCAGGTCATAATTCCCCTGCTGGGTAAAATTATAGGCGAGCCAGTCCAGCAGGTCCTGACTCCAGGGCTCATTGTCCATGATGTCCACAGGCTCTACCATTCCTCTTCCCATCAATTGTGCCCAGATGCGATTTACGATGGTGCGGTATATTCTGCCATTTTCCGGGCGCGCCAGTATTTCAGCAAGCTGTTTTTGTTTTTCGATATGATTTTTGCTGCTGTCGATACTGCCCAACTGTGGCCAAAGTATTCTGGCATGGGTGTATTTACCAGTAGGCTTGTCGCAACGGTTTATTTCAAGGGACGTGTCGCTGAATATATCCGCAAATGCGTAGGCATCTTCCAGTTTCCATTCATTGATGAAACTATTATGACAGGAGGCGCATTTTAAATTCAACCCTAAAAATACCTGGGATACATTCTGTGCGGCCTGTATTTCCGTACGCTGGCTGGCATTCACCACACCGCGCCATTTTATTCCTTCAATAAATCCTTTTGATTGTTTATCCGGGCTGATCAGTTGTTTTACAAACTCATTATATGGCCTATTATTTTTTAATGAGGAATAAAGCCAGTCGGAGATGTCCGATCTGCCTCCGGTAATGTATCCTGTGCCGGTGTAGTCATTGCGCAGCGCATCGTTCCAGAATGTGAGCCAGTTGATGGCATAATCATCATTGCGGTTCAGCAATTGCCTTACCCATGCCGAACGTTTTGCAGGATCATTGTCTTTCTCAAATGCATCCAGCTCCTGCGGAGTAGGCAGCAGGCCGATGATGTCAAGGTATATTCTTCTTAAATAGATTCTGTCAGTAACCGGTTGCTGCCACTTTACTTTATGCTTGTTAAAATAATCGTTCACCCAAATATCAACCGGATTCCCCATATGCTGCACGTCTGCCGGCAGCGCGGGGTTGCGGGGTTCGAGCCTGGCTATTCGGAACGTTTTCTCATTGGCCGACTGATCGGGCCAGGGGGCACCTTTCTGAATCCAGAAGCCGATTGCCTTAATGTCCTCGTCGGAAATCTTTTTGCCTTTAGGGGGCATAGCAATCGAATCATCACGGGCAACTGTAAGCCTGTGCATGATCTCGCTTTCGGAAGGATGACCTGCAACAAAAAGCGGCCCCGATTCTCCGCCGCGGAAGATCATTTTTTTATTATCGAGCCGAAGGTCGCCCTTGATCTTTTCGGCGCCATGGCACTTATAACAATTGTGTGCAAATATTCCCTTTACCTGGATGTTGAGATCCGCTTCCTGTTTTGGAGAAAGCCGCGCCGTGTCAGCGATCAAAGAAGCAAAATCAATTTTAGATACAGGTTTTTCCTCTTTGCTTTTGTCGAATGCGCCGCTGAGATAGTCCTCCCCATGCGTAAGTGATGCACCGAAATGACCCGTCACGGTAATTCCGGCGGTAGTAATAAAAAGCAATAACCTGTAGAGCCTGATCCTTCCCTTGCCAGAATTCCCCGTGGAACTATATAAAAGAATTGCTGTGGCCATTGCGAGCACGGCAGTTGCAATCCCCGACCATTGATGAATACTTAATGTCTCGAGGCCATAATCTCCGCCCTTGGCCAGTATCAGACCCAATACAACGGAAACCACCGCGGACAAGGCACCCACCAGCACAGAGAGTCTTATTCCGGGCCTAAGTTTTGAATTAAATTGTCTGAGTGTAAACAGCTCCAGTATTGCTGCAAACAAAATCAGCGCAACAGGGAAATGCACGGTGAGGGGATGAAGGCGGCCAAAGAGAGACCAGATATTTATGAGTACAGTTTCCAGCAGCATCGATTGTTCAAAACTAAGTGAAAAAAGTTGTGAAAAGGCCAATAATAATTGCTTTTCCTGCGCAAATTTGACATAATATATTTATAACCTATTGATAATGCGCCCGGAACTAATTTCCGCCAACGTTTAAAAAATCCAGGGTCCTTACATCAGGAAACTACAGGATTCATACAGAATCTACCCTTAGCTTGCCCAATCAGCAAAATTTTTGAAAAACAACCAACCAAATCTTTGGAAAAGTCATCTATCGGACAAGGGCCTTTCATCTTGACGGACCATCAAACGCTGTTAAAGTCCTGCATGGCAGGTGACCGTACTTCCCAGGCAGCTTTGTACACCATGTATGCACCAAAAATGCTCGGTACCTGCTTATGGTATGCTAAAAACATCGATTTTTATCATCAAATTTGTTTTACCGGTTCGGGTTTCGGATACCCAAATCATGGAACAGTTGATGCAGACGTTTGGGTATGGCGCCATGCAACCGGTAAATAACAAAATTTCTAACGGCTTTGCCGGACCGGTATTGAGTAAACAGAACACTGTCTTCTGTTCGTTCAAAACAATATGTTAAGGAGGGTTTGGGCGGCCCATAATAATTGGACGGGTAAATGAAATAAGCATCATCTCCAGCTTTCATTTGCCTGCGATGGGTATTCAGCCACGCATAATGATGA
>DASRLM010000314.1:0-2223 GCA_035648455.1 Puia sp.
CAGCAGTACGCGGGAAACGGCCTGTGCGGTGGAAGAAGTGATGAAATCGGTGTATGACCGGATCGGACTGAATTATTTTACTTACGTCACCACCATCAGCCAGCAGGGAGTAACCTGTCTTGTTTAAATAACCTGTAAATCCCGGACGGTATGCTTTTTTATAATCTTCGTCAGCCTTCAGAAAAAGTGGATTTCCGTACTGCAACGATTCAGGGACTCGGCGCAGAAAAAGGATTATTTTTCCCTGAAAGTATCCCCCGGTTTTCTCCTGAATGGATCCGGAACATCCATCAATATTCCGATGCGGAAATTGCTTTCTCCGTCATCAGTCCTTACGTTGGAAACACGATCCCGGAAGATATCCTGAAAAAAATTGTTGCCGAAACCATTTCTTTTGATATTCCACTGGTCCGGTTATCGGACCATATCGATGTGCTGGAACTTTTCCATGGCCCCACACTTGCATTTAAAGACATTGGTGCGCGCTTCATGAGCCGTTGCCTGGGATATTTCATGAAAGGGAACATCCGGCCCATAACCGTGCTGGTGGCCACTTCAGGCGATACGGGCGGGGCAGTCGCCCATGGTTTTTATGAAGTGGAGGGCGTTCGTGTGGTTATCCTTTATCCTTCGGGCAAGGTAAGCAGGGTGCAGGAACTGCAACTGACAACCCTTGGGAAAAACATTACCGCCCTGGAAGTGGATGGAAGTTTTGATGATTGCCAGGCGCTGGTCAAACAGGCTTTTTCTGATACAGCATTGGGTGAAAAAATCTTTTTAACCTCCGCCAATTCCATCAATGTGGCAAGGTGGCTGCCCCAGCAGATCTATTATTTCCTGGCCTGGAAACAATGGAAAAATAAAAACATGCCACCGGTTATTTCGGTTCCTAGTGGAAATTTTGGAAATATCTGTGCAGGACTCCTGGCTTATCATGCAGGTCTTCCGGTAAAGCATTTTATTGCTGCTTGTAATGTGAATGGGGTTATTCCTGAATTTCTGAAAACAGGGGTATATAAGGCTGTAAAAGCGAAAGCAAGTCTGTCCAATGCGATGGATGTAGGCGATCCCAGTAATTTTGTAAGAATTTTGGCATTATTTAACTCAGCATTTGAGCCGCTGAGAAATATGATGAGCAGTGAAAGCATTTCGGATGAAGAAACCGGGGCCGCTATCAGCAGCATCCACCATAAATACAATTATATTGCAGATCCCCATGGAGCCATAGGATGGCTTGCCCTGGACCGATGGCTGGAAAAACACCCCGGCGATCGGGGAATTTTTATCGAAACGGCTCATCCGGTTAAATTTCCGGAAGTGGTGGAACGGTTTACCGGTTTCCCGGTTGAAATACCTGAAGAAATTGAATCCCTGCTTGGCAAAAAGAAAACTTCTGTCAGGATGAAAGCGGATTATCAGGCATTTAAAGAACTGCTTCTTCATAAAGGGTGAGTGGACCTGATCCGGGATCTCCTTTCTTCCCATAAACGATTCCGCGAACCATCCTTCGCCAATGGCAAACGATTTTTCGCCAGTTATAAAAGTTTGATCCTAAAAGGATATTTATTTAACCCCATTTCTTTATATTTAGAATCTAAACCTTAAATATTATGAAACATGTAAAACACTTTGTCCTGTTTGCTTTTGTGCTGATTGCGACTACCCGCGGATTTAGCCAGAAAATTAAATTGGAAGAAGGCGATCTCTCCGCATTAAAATCAGAAAAGTCACTGGCTTTCTCTTTTAATTACGACAGCATGTCGATGGGAGGCAAGGGACATGTGACGGAAGCGGAATATGTAAGTAAAAAGACGGCAGAGTATAATAAAAAGACGCCGGGTAAAGGAGACGAATGGGCAAAGGCATGGAAGGATGACCGGGAAGCATTATACGAACCTGAATTCACAAAAGAATTTGAAAAATATAGTTCCCTCCAACCAGATCCGAAAGCCAAATATTTACTGATCTTCAAGACGACATATACCGAAGCCGGTTTCAACATAGGAATCATGCGCCACAATGCAGAAATCAGTGGCGTTGCCTTGGTCGTTGAAGCGGCTAATAAATCCCATGTGATTGCAAAGATCTCAGTTACGAAGTCTCCTGGTGGCAGTTTTTTTGAAAATGATTTTGCTACCGATGAGCGTATTTCAACTGCATACGGAGCAGCCGGAAGGGGCCTGGGATATTACTTTAAAGGTAAAATGTAGTAAATCCTGAAGC
>DASRLM010000315.1:0-9176 GCA_035648455.1 Puia sp.
AAGAAGCGGGCATGTCCCGACTTATGGGTGGTATCCATTACCGGGTAGACTGTGATGCGGGACTGGCTGTTGGCAACAACGTAGGAAACTATGCCGTACAGCGTGCGCAGGCCGATGGCGCCAATTAAAATTTTTCAATGGTATAAGCAATATAGACGCCTCGATTCTTCGCGGGGTCTTTTTTAAAAAGCAAAAATTGAAAAAAAGACATTGACAACATTTACATCATCTCAAAAAATCCATTATACGTTGCGCGTGGCAACGGCATTGTGTTTTATCGGGCACGGCACTTTTGGTATTATTACCAAGGCCGTCTGGTGTAATTATTTTGCCGTATTCGGCATCGGAACGGACCTCGCCTACAGGCTCATGCCCTGGCTGGGATCCTTCGATATTTTATTGGGCCTCACCATGCTCATCCTGCCGCTTCGGGTGATTCCGGCGTGGCTTTTCGTTTGGGGTTTGATTACGGCTCTTTGCCGCCCGCTTTCCGGGGAACCCATTGCAGAATTCATTGAAAGGGCCGGAAATTTCGGCGTGCCTTTCACCCTGCTGGTGCTTGCCGGCGGATTTAAAATCAACAATCTGTTCACCCCGATCAATCCCGGGTTACCGGTGGATGATAAAACCAGACAACGCGTATTCCTTTGCCTTAAAATTATTGTATTCCTCCTGCTTACCGGTCATGGATGGCTGAACCTGATCGAAAAAAAAACATTACTCAGCCAGTATACGGTTCTTGGCTTCTCCAATCCTTCCGAGGTGGCCCTGACCGTGGGATTGTTTGAAATCACGGCTGCTGTTTCTGTACTGATCCGTCCGGTCAGGTCGCTGATCTTTATCTTATTCATTTGGAAAATGGGGACTGAACTTTTTTATCCGCACTTTGAATTTTTTGAATGGCTGGAACGGGGTGGAAGCTATGGCGCCCTGCTGGCCATGTGGTTTGCCACAGACCCGTCATTTTCAAAAACGGGGCATTTCCTGTTGAACGCTTTTCGTTCTTCGTTTCGCATGCAGCGTAATTAAATCGTAATCAATAGTTATAAGCAAGATAAATCCCCGCGATTCTTCGTGGGGGTTATTTTTTTTTAAACTCTATAAGCGCGCGGTAACATGCACACATTCTTTGGAAAAAGATCTTTGATATATCTGTCTTGCATTGGTGTCCCAAGTTTTATTCAGGCGCAAAATACCATGGAGCGGGACAGCCTGGAACCAAAACTGCTGGACAGTGTAACGGTGCGTTTATTTCAGATCAATATTTCTCCTGAAGCGCTTCCACCTGTTGAAAATGTATTTATTTATTCCGGCAAAAAAACCATTACCCTTAAGCCGGATGGCAACAGGGCCAACCTGGCGGCCAATGTATCGCGGATGGCATTCGCCCAGATACCGGGCCTGAATGTTTGGGAAATGGATGGCGCAGGCACCGAGGTGAACATCGGGAGCAGGGGAACCGATACGCACCGCTCCATCGAAATGAATATGCGGCAGAACGGTTACAATACCAATTCCGACATTTTCGGATATCCAGAAGATCACTACACGCCGCCGATGCAGGCCATAGACGAAATTCAGTTTGTCCGCGGATCAGCTGCCCTTCAGTTCGGCAGTCAGTTTGGCGGCATGCTGAATTATGTAATGAAATCAGGAGATTCTTCCAAACCCCTGGGCCTCGAATCTGAACAGACCGCCGGAGCCAATGGATTTTTTAATTCTTTCAATGCCGTTGGCGGAAGCGCCGGAAAATGGACTTACTATGCCTATTATGATAACCGGCACGGGGATGGCTGGCGGCCGAATTCCAGGTTTAATTACGATGCTTATTATGCCAGCATCAAATACCAGTTCAATACCAAAGGCAGCCTCCGCTTTGAATTCTCCCGAATGGCCTATGTACAGCAGATCGGGGGCGGCCTCACGGATGCCCAGTACCAGCAAAACGCAAAACAATCGTTCCGTTCCAGAAACTTCTTTAACCCGGAAATCAATTTGCCTGCCGGTATTTTCCATTACGACTTTTCTCTCAGAACCCATTTGGAAGTTACTTCCAACTTTATTGCCGGACAACGGAACAGTGTTCAGTTCATCAACACTTCGAATATAAAGGATACCGTGAATACAAGCCTCGGCACGTATAATCCGCGTCAGGTGGACCGTGATTATTACAATGGATTTTCCGCCGAGGCCCGGCTGCTTCATGAATACCGGTTGGGTAAAATCAAATCCGTTCTGAGCGGGGGACTGCGGTATTCTTCGGAAGTAACACTGAGAAAGCAGAAGGGCGTGGGAACCATTGCCAGTGATTTCGACTTATCGCTGACCAAACCCTATGGCATAGATCTGCGCCTGCACACAGTAAACTATGCCGCATTTGCGGAAAACCTGTTTAACATCACCGACCGGTTTTCCATTACCCCGGGCGTCCGCTACGAAATCATTCAGTCCGATCTGAAGGGCGTTATCAATAATGCCAGTTTTCCCGTTCATTATACCGGCAACCGGAATTACCCGCTGTTCGGAACCGGGCTGCAATACCAGGCATCCCGGAATACCCAGCTGTATGGTAATATTTCCCAGGCCTACCGCCCTTATCTGTATGCCAGCATTACGCCGGCAGATCAGCTTGGCGTGATCGACCCGAACCTGAAAGACAGCAAAGGATATGATGTTGATCTGGGGTACCGCGGGCAGGTGAAAGACCTCCTCCGATTTGACTTTAACGCATTTTATGTTTATTACGGGAACCGGGCGGGACAACTGACCCTGACCAATCCGGACAATTCCACTTATCTCTATACCACCAATATCGGGAACTGTGTGGCCAAGGGCATTGAATCCTATCTTGATCTTTCCTTATGGAAACTGGCACAGGCCAGTAGTGACCTGGTGGATGTGCGCATTTTTAATTCCCTTTCCTTTACCCATGCCCGTTATACCAGCGGACAGATTTCAAACGCCGGAAAAAATGTTTCCCTGGCGGGCAACCGGGCGGAAGGAACACCCGAATGGATCGAACGCGGCGGACTTCAAGTCTTTTACAGATCCTTCAACAGCAGTATACAATACAGTTATGTGGGCAGGGGATTCAGTGATGCCAATAATACCGCGTCCAACCCAACCGGGGCAACCGGAATCGTACCGGCCTATCATGTATGGGACTGGTCCCTGAGCTGGCATTTTTTACGGAACTACCACCTCTCCGGCGGCATAAACAATGTGGCCGATGCCAAATACTTTACCCGCAGGATCAATATGTATCCCGGTCCGGGTATTCTGCCTGCCGACGGACGGTCGTTTTATGTTTCGATGGGAGTGAAGGTATAGAGATAGTTGACGGATATCAGGTGCGAATCCGCACATAAAGGCCGTCATCCGTCAACTGTCATCCGTCAACTATTTCAGGGTAAAATCCTACCTTTAAACAAATACCCCCCCTTCGATGAAACGCCTATTCTTCCTGCCGCTGTTCTTCACGGTACTGATCAGCTTTGGCCAGATTCTTCAGCCGCCGGCACCGGATAAAATTTACGGCGACCTGTTTACCGAAGTTCAGATGCAACGGATTTTCGCGGATGGAAAAACATTTGTGGACTGTATCCCAAAACGGAAACCCGCCGATATCATGTATGATTACGGAATGCAAAAAGGTCCGAATTTCAACCTCAAAAAATTTGTCGAAGATAATTTTGAGGTGCCACAACCGGTAGCAGCGAATTACAAAACAGACAGCACGCAGGACGTGGTCACCCACATTAAGAATCTCTGGAGTGTACTCAAAAGGAACCCGGACAAGGAAATAGAAGGCAGTTCCCTGCTTCCGCTTCCTTATCCTTATATCGTTCCCGGTGGCCGTTTTCGGGAAGTATATTACTGGGATTCCTATTTTACCATGCTGGGCCTGAAAGAAAGCGGGGATGTGGGCATGATCGAAAACATGATCCGCAATTTCAGTTACCTGATCGAAAATTATGGCCATATACCGAATGGCAACAGGACCTACTACCTCGGGAGATCGCAACCACCTTTCTTTTCCTGTATGATTGAACTGCTGGCCGGGATCAAGGGAGACAGCATCTACCAGACCTTTCTTCCCGATATGGAAAAAGAATATGCTTTCTGGATGGATGGGGCGGACAAACTGAAACCGGGACAGGCGTACCGGCGCGTTGTGAAATTAAAAGATGGCCTTGTGCTCAACAGATACTGGGACGACAGCATGGTTCCACGGCAGGAAAGCTACCGCGAAGATTTTCTTACGGCCGAAAAATCCGGAAGGAATAAAATTGAGATGTATCAAAACCTGCGCGCCGGTGCAGAAAGCGGCATTGATTTCAGCAGCCGGTGGTTTGCCGACAACAAAAACATCGTCAGCATTCAAATAACGGATATCCTGCCCGTGGATCTGAATTGCCTCCTGTACCACCTGGAACTGACGATTGCAAAAGCCAAAATAATCAACGGGGATCAGGATGGCGCCAGGATATTCCGGGATAAGGCAAAAAAGCGCAGTGAGCTGATCGATAAATATTTCTGGAACAAGAAAATGTCCTATTACACGGATTATGATTTCAAAACTTCTGCACAGAAAAATAACATCACCCCTGCCGGCCTTTATCCATTTTGTTTCCTTAAAGAGCATCCGGACTACCTCAGTTTCCTGGGAAGGAAAGTGGCGGCTGTACTGAAGGCCAGATTATTGAAGGATGGTGGTTTTGTGACCACAGAGTATACAACCGGTGAACAATGGGATGCGCCCAACGGATGGGCGCCCCTGGAGTGGATGATGATCTGGGGACTGGATCGCTGCGGACAGAAAAACCTGGCCACTACGGCAGCCAAAAGGTGGATCCGGTTAAATACCCGGGTTTATAAACAAACCGGAAAACTGATGGAAAAATACAATGTGGTGGATATTGCCAAAGAAGCGGGCGGTGGGGAATATGGGGGACAGGATGGCTTCGGCTGGACCAACGGTGTATTGCTCAAACTGATCAGCATATACGGCAGCGCTAATTAATGATAATTTAACTGTACCATGACCGACGAATATTTCATGCTGCAGGCGCTGAAAGAAGCGAAAAAAGCTTACGATGAAGGTGAAGTTCCCGTTGGAGCGGTCATTACCATGCAGAGCAGGATCATTGCCCGGGGGCATAACCAGGTGGAGCGATTAAAGGATCCCACCGCACACGCGGAGATCATCGCCATGACCTCCGCGTTTAATTTTCTGGGCTCCAAATATTTGCCGGACGCGGCCATTTATATTACCATAGAACCCTGCCTGATGTGCGCCGGAGCCCTGTACTGGAGTAAAATCCAGAAAGTGGTGTATGGCGGTCATGATGAAAAGAATGGCTATAAGAAATATATTTCTCCCTGCCCCTCCCTGGAAAATCTGGGCGTGGCTCCGCGCCCCTTTCATCCCAAAACCATCGTTATCCCGGGCATACTCGCGGATGAATGCATCATTTTAATGAAGGCGTTCTTTAAGGAAAGGAGAATCGGGTAAATTTGAAAGTGTGGATATGTGGACATTATTATCAAAATGGCGACTTTTTTATTTCCACATCAGCACATTTACCCATTTACACATTTTTTCCCTTTCGCCGGCATTAGTTTTGAGTAATCAACCTTTGATCCCTAATTTTGTTATCCCGTTAAGGAATACCGTTTTCAAATTCACTAAAAACAATAGTTATGGCATTTACATTACCTGCATTACCATACGCTCCCGCGGCGCTGGAACCGCATATAGACGCATTGACGATGCAGATTCATCACGACAAACATCATCAGGCTTACGTAGACAATCTGAATAAGGCCGTTGCGGGAACACCCAATGAGCAAAAAACGCTTGAGGACCTGGTAAAGATTGCCGGAACGCTTTCTCCGGCCATCCGGAACAATGGTGGCGGTCACTGGAACCATAGTTTTTTCTGGGAAATCCTGGCACCCCAGGCCGGCGGCAAACCCAGCGGCAAACTGGCGGAATCCATTGATGCGGATTTTGGCTCCTTTGATGCATTTAAAGAAAAGTTCACCCAGGCAGGAGCCACCCGTTTTGGGAGTGGCTGGGCATGGCTGGTGGAGCAGGACGGGAAACTCGTGGTTTCCTCTACGCCCAACCAGGATAATCCCCTGATGGATGTGGCCGAGGTTAAAGGCACCCCTATCTTAGGCGTAGACGTTTGGGAACATGCCTACTACCTGAAATATCAGAACCGCCGTGCGGAATATCTTGCGGCATTCTGGAACGTGGTTAACTGGAAAGAGGTAAATAAGAAATACGAAGCATCCCTGTAAATTTTAACTTACCCATTCTTTACAATATTATCCCGGTACCTCTTTTACCGGGATTCTTTTTTTAAATAAAAACGCAATATGAAAAAAATATTGGCTCCCCTGCTGTCCGGTTTTATGTTTTTGGCTTCCTGTACTTCCCACAATAAAAAAATACTGGTGTATGCCGACAGCAACATCCAGGTTGATGAATCCCAGAAAAACATCATTGTCACGGACGGGTCAACCCATGTGGAAAAAGAATTGGATTTCAGCGGATCTTCTCCGGTTGAATTGAATATCCAGACACCTGCCGGAAAATATACACTGGTTGCGAATGAAGACGGATTGTATATCGCCAACCTCAAGTCGGACACCGTAGTGGGTAGCATCCAGCACGTGGGTACAACGGCACAGACCCGGATGACACAGGATCAGCTGAAATCAAATCTGGACAGCCTGAATAAGCTGATCCGGAACGAGAATGTTTCGGCTGCAAATAAAAATTATTTTATTACTCCCGGGAAAATAGTGAGGCTGACTGAGTTTACCAAGGCTAAAGTTTTCGGCCCCTTTACCTCCATACCGTCATCCTTTGATGCCGGTTCCGTTCCGGAAATATATAAATTTTACAACCTTTCTGAAGTACAGGAAATCATCGCTAAACTAACGGAGATGAGTAAATATAAAGAAGGGGACAGTCAACAATAAAAATGTCAAATCACGGGATCGTGTCCGCTGCCGCCCCAGGGGTGGCACCTCGAAATCCTCCGGATGGTCATCCACCCGCCCTTCAGCAAGCCATACTTTCTGAACGCTTCTATGGCATACTGCGAGCAGGTGGGTGTAAAACGGCATTTCGGACCAAGCCAGGGCGAGATCACCCATTGGTAAAGCCTGATCAACCCGATCAGCGGTAAACTAAGTATTTGGAGAATTCCCTTCATTGAACTGATTAACCAGTTTTTCCAGCAGAAGCAGGATACTTTTATTTACCTGCACCGAATCCGGAATGTCCCTGCCCGTATAAATAAAAAACAAATGAACGCGCTGCTTGTTTTTCAGCAGCACTTCCCGGAGTGGAAGTTTTTGCAGGCGAAACGCTTCACGGGTAAGGCGTTTGATCCGGTTCCTGTCCACCGCCCTCGGAAAATTTCTGGAGCTGACCGTAAAGCCGGCCTTCAGATCAAACCCATCGCCTTGCCGCTGATACATTAGCCGGAATGGAAAAACGGTTATCTTTTTTCCTGATTCGAAAAGTGAATCGATCTGCTTCCGGCTTTTGAGGCGTTCCTCTTTTCCCAGCGAGTGAATCCTGTTACTTGTCATACGGGATACAAAAATAAATAGCCCCGGATTGCCAGGGCTTAAAAATATCTCGAAACTTACCTGAGGATTATTATTTCGCTTTATGCTCGTCAGAAACCGTCAGTTTGGTGCGGCCCTTGGCACGACGGCTGGCCAGTACTTTTCTGCCGTTGGCAGTTTGCATGCGTTTTCTGAAACCATGAACAGTTTTACGGCGGCGTGTGTGGGGTTGAAATGTACGTTTCATTGTTTAAAATTTTTAACCTTCCTAATTACCTGAAGACCAGGTAGTTCTCCATCATCTGCCAGGACGGTCCCGGTTGTCCTGCTGAAAGGGAAGCGAAGGTAAATAATTCCTGACGGATCGCCAACAATCGGCAGGTTTTATCAGTAATTGCACGAAAAATAACCATTGGTAATACTTGCGGTGACACCACTCGTCAGAGAAGCGCCCACAAAACTAAAGGTGCCTGTAACATGCTTGTTTCTCGTATCATTCTCCGTAATCTTCAGGGTGCCATTCGCCTGGGCCACCAGAATGGTATTCGGATCAGGATCATAGGCGGCAAAATAGGTACCTGAACTGTAATTCAGGGTATAGTTCCCGGGTGTAACAGCTGCCGGCATGTACATGGCCACCAGTTTTGAACCATCGGCACTGCTTCCTGAAACAATCAGGACCCCGTTCTGAGAAGCAGCGAGCACCTGATCTGCCGCCCAGGCAGTGTCATTAATGCTGGCGCTCAGGGTGTCGGTAGTACTTACCCCGCCCCCGGGCGGCCCTTCCGGATTGATTACTGAACCGGAGCCGGAATAAGGTAATTGATTAAAAAACCCGGCCGTCACCGTTTTCGTGGTCGTATTCGATTCCTGGTACGCCTTAAATTGAAAGGTGCCGGAAATTGTTTTGTTTACCGTATCGATATCCGTGATGGAGACCGTTCCTCCCGCTTTTGATTCATCGGAACTGGTATTGGTCAGATAGATCTCAGCCGCAAAACCTTCCTTCAGGCTGTTATACTGGGCATATGCCGGAGTCTGGCTGTTAACGGCATACACACCTTTCCGGAACGCCGGCAATACCATGGAAATCTCGTCCTGACTTTTGCCAATCCCCGTGATGCTTACGATTCCGGAATCCGAAATATTCACCTGCTGGAGGCTGTCCCCCTGCCAGGGTATCCCATCAATGACCGCATAAAAATTAACGGAATCCTGGGCGGGTAACGGATTTTCCCTGCTGAGTTCCTTGGTACAGGATCCCCATAAAAAAACAAGGGGCGCAAACAGGAAAAGAACCGGATGTAATTTCATAATCAGGCGGGACTATTTTAAAAAAAAGATCATTGGCTGCCTACAAAAATACTTCTTCTGAATGAATTCCCTTTTCGTAGAAAATTCCGGCATGCCGGTCGAAATCTTCCGGGGAATCCGTGGTAAAAAAAGTTGTCTTTCCATTTTTACTACAGCGGTTGTCTATTTCCGGATGACGGGTCAGATAATCAGCCAGGCTTTCCGCTACAATATCGCCCTGGGAAACCAGCCGGATGGAGGCGGGGAAACAGGACCTCAGCTTGTCCATC
>DASRLM010000316.1:0-4490 GCA_035648455.1 Puia sp.
TGAAGAAAATGGGCTCCGTGGTGCTCGCCGGCGCGGAAGATGAAAAGATTGATGAGGGATGAGGAGATAATTTGAAAATGAAAAACCTATTATTTCAAATTTATATTATTAATTATCAGATAGTTATTCACTAATTGAAAATCATTTAACCCGAATTCATTCTCTGCTTTGGTCCTCCATTTTCACATTTCCACATTTTCTCATTTTCAAATTATCTCCCTCTCCCTATTGCAAATACCAAAACCGCTGTATATCTTTGAAACACCCTCCCCTGATACCTGATCGTTTACCCAACTGAACTAATCATTTGCGATTCTCTCCAATAGCTATGTGAACAATTTCACAGATTCTCATTATCCGATCCCTTTCTTTTGAATGACCTCTGTTCCCCTTTACAGCCAGGCATCATTACATTGTTCACTATCTGAAATTTACAAAATGAAAAGGATCATCAGGTTCGCTTTGCCATTATTACTGGCAACTACAGGGGGATTGTATGCCAACGCCATTCCCTCCCACACATCGGATACCGCCAGCAGCATAAAAAGCATTACCCTTCACGGGAGCCTTGCTGTTTTTAATGCCGCCTACGGCAGAAATTATTTTGAACTGAACTGGAATACCATTGCCGGGGACTTCGATCATTTCGAAATTGAGAGAAGCCTGGACGGGCAGACTTTTGAAAAACTCGGAAACGTTAAATCCGGCGATCTTACGGAAGCGGGGCAGTATATTTTCCGGGATCATTTTAAGTCCGTTACGGCCCGCAACAATGATTTTTATTACCGGCTAAAACAATTCGAGGCCAATGGAAATTTCAGTTATTCCAAAATACTGATCGCGAGAATGTACAATACGAAGTCACTGGCTTCCCTGAGTGTAACGCCGGATCCTGTGGCCAATGATATCCTGGTGAATGTGCAATTGAATGAAAATTCATTTGTCGTGATGAAAGTGCTTGATGCCGATGGCCACGTGATGCTGAAAGAAAGCGGCAACGCCTCCAGCGGTTCAAGTACCTACACACTCAATGATACGCACAATCTGCTGAAAGGGCTCTATACCCTCGAAGTGACCGTAAACAGCCGTGAGAAACTGGTTATGAAACTCATGAAAGGATAGTTTCCGGTAACCGCTTTTACCGGATAATGCAAAGCCCTCTCGTTACCAACGCGGAGGGCTTTTTTTATAGTGTATTCCCCGTTTTCCATTGCTGCCTGCGGTTCGTCAACTGTTGCCTTTGACGGAAAGATAAGATTGCAGGCTTTTCACATAATTATCAAAAGCTTTTCTTCCCGCTGTGGTAATTCTGCACAGGGTGTGCGGATAGTTGTCCTTGAAATCCTTCTCCACGTCAATATATCCGGCTTCTCTTAATTTGTTGATCTGCACGCTCAGATTACCAGCCGTGGCCCTTGTTCGCTCGCGGATGGCGGTAAATTCCGCCTCCTGATCACTCATGAGCAGCGAAACAATGGCCAGTCGCAGTTGAGAATGCAGAACGGGGTCGAGGTCTTTGAACATAATTTTGGAGGCTTGATTGGGAGATGACGGTTGACGGTCATCAATTCATAAAATCATTACTGACACTTCACCAACTCCTCCTCCGCCCTCTCCTGACCCCAATCGGGATAAAGTGGTTTGTGCTGTTGCTTTTTAAACAGTTCGATTGATTTTTCAAAAACAGGTTTTGCCTTTGCTTTTCCGCCACCGAAAGCTTCCGGGGTATTCATGACGCTCTCGCCCTGGAGATAATACAACCGCGGATTATCCGGATCAAGTTTCAGTCCGCTGGCGAGTGCGGCAGAAGCCTGCTGGCCGTAAGTCTGCCAGCGGGTCTGGGGATCCACCATCATTTGCTGGGTGGCGGACATATTCCTGAGCGCGTATATTTCAGCATTTTTTTCAATGGCCTCCGCCTTATCACAAAGTGAATTGATGCGGGTTGAATTGGCGTCTTTGTCCAGTTGCGGATCGTTCCAGCCTGCGGTGGATAAAGAAAGCCCGGCATAATAATAGGGCAGCCACTGGGTTTTCTCAGCATCGCCGATGCGTTCGAAGGTATTGGCAACCGCCTGGTAATCGGCCGTTGTTTTGGCCGTGCCAAAAAGGGCCAGGTTTTTTTTCATGGCCTCGTTATAGCGGTCGCTTTGTGCCGTTGCGCAAAGGCCGGCCAGCAGTAAAAGAGAAAAAAGAATTGATTTCATATAAGGATAATTAGGTGACCAATTAAAGGTTGTTGTTGATGGCATCCTGGGTCCTGTCCACACCCCAGCTCAGAAAACAACCGATGAAATAAAACCGCTGTGCCGGGGGTACAATGGCCTGCTTTTCCTGTCCGTTGAAAGAATAATTATATCCATACACTGCATTATAGCCAAGCAGGTTGCTCATACTGGCAAACAGCACCACAAAGGTTTTCGCATTTTTTTTCCCAATAGACGGAACATATTCCATGCTGAAATTAAGGCTATTATAATCTTTTGTGAATCCCTGGTCCGCCGTATAATATTTTCCGGAACTGTTGATCATGAAATCATAATAGGGCCGTCCACTGGCATAGGTATACGTGAGATTGAAACCGGTTTTCCAATCCGTGATGAACCGCTTTGCCACAATGGAAACGGTATTTTTCGATGCAAAATTGGGCGTTATCATTCCCGGATAATCCAGGTAATCGCGTTTGGTATCGAGATAGGAATAACTGATCCAGTAGTCGAAATTTTTAAACGTTTTTTTGTCGCGCCAGAAAAATTCGATGCCTTTTGCATCCGCACTGCCGTTGTTGTTATAATTAAAATAATAATAATTCAGGGGAACGGTTTTGATGAGGTCCTTGTATTTTTTATAATAGGCTTCCACCCGGAAGATCTGGTCCCTGGTCATCTTCTGATAATTGATGATGTAGTGTGTTGCCTGCGTGAATCCCAGATTCGATGTATAGAAGAGTTGCTGGTTTTCTGCCTTCTGATAAAAGATGCCGTAAGCCGCCGAGATCTGGGCGTCCTTACCGGTTTTATAGGCCAGGGAAACCCGTGGTGCGAGATCGGATTTTCGGATCACGGAGGAATATTCATACCGCAGGCCAATTTTTGCGGCCAGCTCGTTGGTCAGATAAATATCCGTTTCAGCGAATGCGGCATAGAGGTTGTCTTTCAGCCTGCGCGAAGTGTCCTGGTAAACAAAGACATTGTCGTTATACCAGTATTCGCCACCGAACCGGAAAGCGCTGAGGCCGCCGAGTTTCTTTTCAAACACCGCTTTGGTCTGAGCCAGGTCCTGCCGGTTCTTCAAAAGGAAATTCTTATTGTACATCCAGATGATGCTGTTCGGATAGGAACGCGGCTGGTTGTCGGCCCCCTGCACCTGTTGCCGGATATCGTCCAGGTTGGTGCTGTAACTGGCGCTGAGATTCATTTTCCAGCCATTGTGCAGCAATTCGCGCCAGCTCAGGTTATTGTACCAGTTGTGGTTGCCCAGGTCAAAAGCGTTTTTCAGATAGGCGCTGTCCACATCCGGTCTGCGCAATCCGAGCTGGTTATAACTAAATGTTGTATAGTATTTGATCATTCCGCCATTTTTTGTTTTGATGCGGAAATTGGCATCGCCGGAATGAAACTGGGGGAGCCGGAAATAATCCGGTGCCTGTTTCACCAGGCCGAAATAGAGACCCACATTCACATAGTTGTAGGAAACACCAAAGGAAGATTTTTTATCCTTCGCCAGTTGTTGAGTTCCCACGCCCACCACAATGGGTGAGATGGAGGCATCCACCTCCGATTTTTCCGGCAGGTCAATGGATTCCAGCAATACCACGGAAGAAAGCGCCTGGCCATAAAGCGCCGAGTAACCCCCGGTACTGAAGACGGTTCCTTTAAACAGGAAAGGAGAAAAACGCCCCCGGGTGGAAATGTCCGGAACGCTGGTATAATAAGGATTATTCACCAGGCTCCCATCGATGAACTGTTTGGTTTCCTGGCTTGTTCCGCCCCGCACAAAAAGGCCCTCCTGCTCACCCACCTGCTGTGCTCCGGGCAGTGTTTTGAGCGCCGCCGTGATATCCGCATTTGAACCCGCCGTGGTGGCCACGTCCAGCGAACTGAGCACCGCCCCCCGCTTGGAATCGCCGGCAGAAAAGGAACCGGCCGTGATGGTGACGGCCTTCATCTCATTCGGTTCTTCCTTTAACTGCAGGATCATTTCAACGGGACTGCCGCTTAGCCGGATGGGCTGTTCCAGGGTACGATATCCTATGGAACTCAGGCTGATCACCTGGTTCCCTGTATCCGAGGCGGAAAACCGGAAATTACCCGAAGAATCTGACGTGGCCCCGTCAAAACTATTTTTAATCGTGATGCTCACGCCGGGTACCGGATGCCCTCTGCCGTCTTTTATTTTCCCTGAAATGCTGGTCTGGCAGATCAGGACCTGCATGCTGAAAAAACAGACCCCGAAACAGAATATTTTTTTAATATACTGATTATTAATAA
>DASRLM010000317.1:0-3580 GCA_035648455.1 Puia sp.
CCGCCTGAATTTCCACCACGGCAGCCTTTTCGGGAATGATGATCCTGGTATTCGATTTACCGGGACTGACCAGCGTAAATTGCTGGGCTTCTGTCATAATCACAAAGAAAACCGGCAGTAGCAAAAGGATTAACCGTTTCATATTTATTCTGAATTTGATCTCATTTAAATATCCAATATAATACTGCCATGGTTCCCAGCAATATCAATGACAATACTTTATAGTTTCCAATGCCTTTCCAGCCTTTGGCAGATAAGGGTTCCAGGGGGGATTTCCAATAAAGCTCACGGCTTTCGCTGGTATGCTGAACCGGAAATACATAGGAAAGAACGATCTGCATGATCACGCAAATACAGCAAAGGTAGAAGGCCATCATCATGAAGGGTATCCTGCCCATAAAGGTATCCGGATGTAATTTATCCAAAATAAAGACAGCCGCCCCCAGGGCTGAACCAACCCATAAAGTATATTGAGCCGATTTAGCAGATGCCCTTTTCCAGAAAATACCGAGCACAAAAACAGTAGTGATCGGCGGGGCAATATGGGCGATAATATCATTCAGCCCGTTAAATAAACTTTCATATTGATTGATCAAAGGCAGCAAACCAATGGAAACAATCAATGCAATACCTGCCGAGATCCTGCCGGTCTTTACCAGTTGGGCATCGTTTGTTTCCGGGCGAAACCGCTTGTATAAATCATAACTCACCAGGGTGGCAATGGAATTTAAGGCTCCGGATATCTGGCTCATTAATCCCGACAATAAAGCAGCTACCAAAATGCCGATCAGTCCCGTGGGCACCAGCTGGGTAATCATTAACGTGTAAATACCCTTTGTGTTGACTATGGTTTCACCCGCAGCGTTCAGGCTCTGCAAGCTGCTCACATCAAACATCCCTTTTTTTACCAGCACAAAAGCCATCAAACCGGGAAGAACGAAAATAAAAACCGGTAATATTTTAATAAATCCGCAAAACAAAGGGCCAACCCGGGCATTGTTTTCATCCTTGGCGCCAAGCACCCGCTGCACAATGGTCTGGTCGGCACACCAGTACCAGATACCCAGGACCGGGTAACCCAGGAAAATAGCATACCAGGGCATACCGCTGGCATCACCCGCCGGTCTGAGCATGGATAATTTATTAATATCATGCGTGGATTGTAAAGTACTGACCAAAGAATTCCATCCTCCTACTTTATGAAAACACAGCACGGTAATTATGACAGCGCCGCTCAGTAAAACAATCGTTTGAATGGATTCGGTAATCACCACCGCCCTCAGACCGCCGATGATGGTATATATGCCCGTGAGCAATGCAATCACCATGACACTCACATACATATTCACCCCGAACAAGGTTTTTAGCACGATGCCGCCCGCCAAAAAGGAGAAGGCGATGTGTATGACCACCGCCGATACAATGGAAATGATAGCCAGCCAATCACGACAGGCTTTATTATAGCGCTTTTCGAGAAAATCAGGCAGGGTAGCTACTTTGGATTTGATATAAAAAGGAACAAAGAACAAAGACAGCAACACCAGGGTAAATGCGGCCATCCATTCAAAATTACCATTGAGCAGCCCGGTGTCAAAACCAGACTGGGCAAGACTTACCAAATGAAGGCATGAAATATTGGTGGCAAATAATGCCAATCCGATCATCGGCCAGCGCAGGGATTTGCCTGCCAGGAAATAATCTTTCGATTCGTTGCCGGGCAAAATCTTTTTCTTCCTTAATCCTGACCATAACCCAATGCCAACGATGCCCAGAATATAGAATACACTAATAATAATGTCCAGATTCTTTATCATTCAGTCTATCTTATTATTTTAAATCACAACCGGAGCCGGCTTCCTGCGGTGTTTTATAAACGCCGTCTGCAATCTGAACGGGATGCACAAAATGTTTTTGCAGATGCGGGATGTGTTCCAAAAATAAAGCCTCATGACCCAGTGCTATATGATTGAATAAAACCAGATGCTGATGCAGCTGACCCATATCTCCAACATGCGGAACCACCGGTATCCCATATTTCCTGCAAAGCAGGCTCACCGTGATAAATTCACTTACGCCGCCTACCCTCACCGCATCCACCTGAATAAATCCGGCACAACCGGTTTGCAGATAGTTCTTAAAAATAATTCGGTTGGGTACATGCTCTCCAAGAGCCAGTTTAACCGGGGCAATCGCTTCCGCCAACGTTTTATGCGCCAGTATATCATCGGGATGTGTGGGTTCTTCAATCCAATAGGGATTCATGGATTGCAGTGCCTTGCATATACTCAAGGCCTGGGGAAGCGTCCACTGCTGATTGGCATCGAGCATTACTTTGCAATTAGTTCCGGCTTCTTCACGAACAATATCTGCACGTCTCAGGTCCCGTTGCGGATCGGTAGAACCCACTTTCAGTTTCATGGCGGTAAAGCCTTCGGCTATGGCCCTGCGGCAGTTCTCTCTCACTTTTTCATCATCATAATTAAACCAGCCTACGGAAGTATCGTATCCGGGATAACCCTTTTTCAAAATCGTTTCACGGGCATTGCGGCCATTCTCCTGCGAATGCAGGAGCGTCAATGCCTGCTCCCGGGTTAATTCATCTTCTAGATAAGAAAGGTCGAGGGTATTCAGGATCTGTTCGGGAGAAAGATCAATCAGTAATTTCCAAAGTGGCAGTCCGCGCTTCTTCGCCCACAAATCATAACAGGCATTGGTAACCGAAGCCAAAGCCAGGTGCACAACGCCTTTATGCGGGCCCAGCCAGCGAAATTGCTGCTCGTTAGACAACTGATAAAAAACCTGTCCAAAACCGGCCATCAGTTCCTCAATATCTTTACCGATCAGCTTTTGCGCGTAAAATTGGGCCGCCTTACAGACCAGGTCATTTCCTTCTCCCAGTGTAAAAGCAAAGCCAGTTCCGGAAAGGCCGCTATCATCAATCAGGTTGGTGACCGCATACGAGTAAACCGGATCCCGGTGAATGGCATCACTGCCGGCACCCTTTTCCAGCGGAAATCGGGCATCCCGTACTTCAATTTTTTGAATCATACACGCCGGGTTATTTATCAAGGACTGGAACCTGATCTACGCTTCCATTCATCTTCAGCACCAGCACAGAACAATTTTCATCGGGTAATTTTTCCGGTAACCGGAGAATGGAATGCTGTTCATCCTGCATTAGGGTGACCGCTTCCCCATGCAAAAAATGAGCATCCGTTATTTTTACGCCCGGAATAGCCGGAATGATGAGCTGATCATTTTCCCTTCTAAAAATAAGCAGATAGATATTATTTCCTTTTCGAGTTGCGGCATAAACACTATCGGGCTTATAAGGACCGCCTTTTGTATTATAAATGGCCTCTCCGTTCTTCTTTAACCAATCGCC
Organism: Puia sp.; assembly: GCA_035648455.1. Lineage (GTDB taxonomy): Bacteria > Bacteroidota > Bacteroidia > Chitinophagales > Chitinophagaceae > Puia. The sequence goes on from DASRLM010000317.1 coordinate 3,386, forward strand.
TACTTGCTTCAAACGCTTCACCTGCCTCGCTTCCATGCGTCCATCCAGCATCGGGCTCACATTCAGCAGCAGGTTGCCATTGCCGCCCGCTGTGCTGGCCAACGTGTGAATACATTCCTTTAATGATTTCAGCGTATCATTAGGCTTCCAGGCCCACTGGGTGCAGATGGTCATGCAGGTTTCCCAGGGTATATC
>DASRLM010000318.1:0-2789 GCA_035648455.1 Puia sp.
ATGGACCGCAGGCAAAAAATCCGCTCCTGATGGATAAAACCCAGGTATTCCTTCCGGTTATGCAAATAGGATATCAGCTTCATATCTCAAATGAAATAATAGTTTGAATAATTTAAAAGGATAAGAAATTACACCTGGTGCCGGACTTCCCCATTGAAACAATAAACGATAACGACCATTACGTTTACGCGACAAATATAATTCTTAAACAACAAATTTGAGAAATCTGTGTATGATGTACACATCAATATTCCCGCGTGGCATCTACACGCTTTTCGTTGTCATCCGGATTATTGTCAATAAGCAGCCGGCGGGGATCTATGACTACCGACCCGGGTTTCCCTTTCACGATAATATCCATTTGGTGCTCACCGCCAGAAAAGCGGTACTTTTTTATAAACAATAACGGGTTCGCAGGCTTAGCCCCGTTATTTTGAGCACCGGCGGTTATGCCAATATCGATCAGATCATTCAGTGACCGGGCAGGAATATCGTTGCCGGAACTATCGGTATATGACTTTCCGGTAAACAGCCGGATGTGTACTTTATACTCATCGTTTTTACCCGTGGGAATGGCGGTTGCCGTGATCAGTTTATTATTATACAGCGTAATTTTCTCCCAGGAATCGGTCAGGTAATACTGCAGCGAATCGGGAGTATGTTTTTTAATAATACGATAGAGGTCATTGCTGCCGGCATAAGGCGCTGCATTACGAAAACACCAGACATCACGAAACTCCCTCAGCGCGCCGTTCAGGTTGTCCTCACCAATGAGGTCCTTCAATCCGAATAAGATGATGGCGGCCTTGGTATCCCACACCCAGTCGCGTTTTGAGTTCATCAAAGGATTTTCCTTTTCAAAAGCAAAACGGTGAAACATGGTATACCAGCGGTTCTCCCCGTTTAAAAAATCGTTCATCCGGTCTATCCCGAACTTTTTTTCGTATAAAAGATAGGCTCCGTATCTCGACAATCCCTCTGCAATATTATTAGCCCCGAGGGTATGATTAGGGGCCACCTGATACATCCACCACTGGTGCCCCAGCTGGAAGGCGGAATAAAAATAACAGTAGTCAAAGAGTCCGGGTTTATTAAATGAGGCGTTCCACCCGTAGTTTTCCGAAAAAGTCTGAAGATTTGAAAATGACGCCATATCGCCTTTGTACAATGGGGTCTCCACCGTTCGGAACTGATCAAACTGATATGGCCCATAGGTTTTCGAGAAATAGATCAGTCCGTCTTTATACCCATCCATAAATCTGCTTACATTATTTCCCTGCCGCGGTAAATAATATATTTCGATATCGACGGATTTACCGTTGTCCAAAACAACATTGTCTTTCCGGAGGCTGTATGTTGCAGAAACAACAGGGTAAGCAGGATAGCCCGGGTTTTCCTGTTTATAATGATAATAGGCACGCGCTTTCTCTGTCCATTTCTTTATCAGCCGACCCGGCGCCACCACCACCTGGTCCGCGGCGGTGCTGACTGTTGCTTCAAAATTCATTAACCCCGCCGGCCCGTCTGTATATAGTAAATGGGTTTGACCTGCCGAATCATTCTGCGCCGGAAACTCTTCCGGTCTTTCCGGAAGATGAAATTCTTTTCTTTTCTGCCAGTCCTTCAATTCCTCATCGTCGTCATATCCCATCCCCGGTAAACCGCCATCAAACGCGGTTCCATTTTGAAGCACGTCAACACCCTGGAACCCATTTGAAAAGCCTTTGTTCTCTTTGGTTGAAAGAACTTCCATCAGCGCGGTATCGCCCGGCATCCACGGATCAGGAAATTGATAGAGCCGGTACATGGAGGTATCGAGAGCCGGACTGAATAAACTGAACTTTGCACGCGGATAGATCAACGGATTACCATAGGATAATGCTTTGCCATTGTACCGGATATCGTATGTCGAAAGCCGGTCCCCATCCAGCAAGAGGGTATTGATCGGCCGGCCGCTTTTGTTGACCAGGGTCATCAAAGCCCGGCATGACGTTCGTCTTTCCGCCGGGAAAATATCAGAGAAGAGCTGCTCCTGAATGACGGTTGGAAGCGGATTCTTCGCATATTTCTTTAGGTGTCGCTCAAAGGCAACCTTGCGTTCGACCCGTTCTTTGCCGGTGAGATAAGCATTCAAAAAACTGACGTTATAATAATTGTAGAATCCCGTGGAAAGGAACCCCACTAACAACAGTAACGCCCAGGAAGCTATTCTCCCGGGAAACCGGTGACGGGCCAGACTTATTCTTTCGCGGAAAGAACTGATCACGCCGCGATAATAAAACAGCGCAGCCAGTACCAGGAATAATCCCCCTGCAAACAGCCAATAAACCGTAAACCAGAAAACGGGTTTCAGAGCGGGCGAAAATCCGTCCAGTTCGGAAATCACATAATTTGGCGTATAGGAATACAACATCAAACGGTAATCGAATTTTCCCGTAATAACGCCGAGCAGCATCAGGGTCCAGATCACCAACCCCACGGCATGACCGGCGAATTTATTGTTAATGACAACATGGATGGCGAAAGAGATCATGATCATTTCGATAAAAAGCGGAAGGGATATCACATAGCAGGACATCAGGTATACGTCCATCCTGAAATTTGAATATCCTTTCGCCACCTGGATAATTATTCCCGCAAAAAGGGGTATGCTGGCAAGAATAATGGCCACGAATACAAGGGCGATTAATTTAGCGGTATACAGCACCCAGTCAGCCGGCGGGAGTGCATCATTGATGATGGCAAAACGGGTTAATTTTTCCCTGTGTACGGCTTCGCCCGTATAAAAC
>DASRLM010000319.1:0-3001 GCA_035648455.1 Puia sp.
ATCAACCAATATGGCTTTGAGCATGTGCATGAGATACCAGTTTAATCGAAAAGGCTATTCTTGTGCCGGCAGGCCGCTGCTGATCGTCGTAAAGATCGGCAATTTTCACGCCGTCCGTCGAAGTCGCGTTGCCATTAAAAATATTGATCCGGTCCTGCGTGATCTTCATGCCCACACTCTTGTGAAAGGGTTTATTCTGCAGGTTATAGGCCCCGGCCTGCGTGCGCCCGACGCCATTGTCTTCTATCAGGTAATGTATCCTGGCATTTTCCAGTTTAACCATTAAGCAAATTTTCAGATCGTTCCGGTCGCTGGGCCCTATGCCATGATTAATGGCATTTTCAAGAAAGGGCTGTACAAGCAGGGAAGGCACATAATACTCTCCGCCGGACAGCAGCGGATCCACTTCGCAGTGGTAAGAAAATTTATGATTGAAACGCAATTGCTCCAGATCGATGTACAACTGCAGCGATTCGAGGTCCTTGCTCATTTCGGTCAGTTCATTGTGGCTGCTGTCCAGGATGCTCCGGATAAACCGGGCAAATTTATTCAGATAGTCCGAGGCCAGTTTTTTTTCATTCTGCATGATGAAATTCTCGATGCTGTTCAGGCTGTTAAAAAAGAAATGGGGATTCATCTGTGCCCTTAAAGCCTGCATCTCGGTCTCTGCTATTTTTTGTTTATATACCGACTCATCTTTCATTTTTTTTGAGCGGATGGATTTATAGAGCAGGAAGGCTACCAGCAGAGACAGCAGGAAACCTACGCCAATAGAAACCAGCAGGAAATTTTTAAATGCGATCTGTTTACTTTGCGCAGCGGCCACCTGTTTCAGGTTATTATTCTCCAGCTCCTTTTTTTTGATCATCCATTCTGATTCGTTGACGATGGTATTCCGGTTGTTGTGTTCGGAAAACAGGGAATCGGAAACCGACCGGTACATGCGGTAATAAAATAAAGAGGAATCTTTTTTATTCAACCCTTCGTAAAGCGAAGACAACTCCAGCGCAGCATTTGCCAGCCCTTCCGCAAAATGCGTCTGACCGGCCAGTTGAATGGCTTTCCCGAGTAAATTTATCCTTTCACGCTCAGACAGGTTTTTAAAGTATTTTGCCTTGGCCAGATACACCTGGTATTCATTCCGCAGATTATTGTCATCCCTGGCCGTGGCAATGGCCCTTGCAAAATAAAAGTCCGCCGAATCTTTCCGGTGTTGATGCGCATACAGCTTTCCGTAACCCAGGTAAAACTGTGAAAATATATAATTCTCGTTCGCCAGCAGGGCAAATGGCATACCCCTATTCAGGTTCATCCGCGCATCTGCATAAAACCCCTGCTCAAAATCGCAACGGTGCAGCAGTTCGTAGTTGATGGCCGCGCCGCGCCAGGCCTTTATGGAATCATTGATGCCGACGGCCTGCCGGGCATATCCCCGGCATTTATTGAAATCCTTCAGAGAATAAAAATTCTCTCCGATGTTGTTTAAGGCTACGGCCTTTAAGCGCAACGCCCCGCAACTGTCGGCCAGATCAATGGCATGAAAAAAAGCCTTGGTGCTGGATTCATAATTTCCTGCCGAAGAAAGCAGGATGCCCAAATTAATCTGGGCAAGCGATTTACCGAACGTAAAATGAAGCGAATCACTGAGGCTGGATACCCGTTCATAATACGCAAAGGATGTTTTGGTGTCCGTTTCGCTTAACAGGTAGCTGATCTTGTGCAGGGTGCGGATCTTTTCCGAATCATTCCGCGGATGCGCATCCGCCCATCGGATCATGCTATCCACATAAGCCGACTGCCCAACGGCAACCTCTGCAGCGGATACGAGAAAAAAAAATAAAAAAAGGATACGGAAACAAGGCCCACGGTAAAGAAACTTCTTTATGGTAAAGCGGTTAAATAATGTATGGAGGGCAGCAGCAATCATCAACCGGGAACATTTTTTCTAAGATACTCATTTTAGGAACTCGTCTTCTGTAACATCGCCTGCGGCGTATTGGCCATGATCCACAGATCATACATAAAATTGTATTTGCTGGCGTAATCAATATCCAGGATGATCCTTTCCTGGACTGACATTTCGCGGCTTCCTCTTTTTTTGATCTGCCAGAGTCCGGTAATGCCGGCGGGCGCCAGGAATCTTTTGGCCAGATCATCCGTGGTCAGACTAGCCGCTTCGTATAACGGAAGAGGGCGGTTGCCAACCAGGGACATATCTCCCATCAATACATTGATCAGTTGCGGCAGTTCATCCAGACTGGTTTTGCGAAGGAAGCGCCCGGCCCGGGTACAGCGGGGATCATCCTTTATTTTAAAAAATAAAGTTTCCGGCACATCCTGATACAAATTGAGGTGTGCCAGTTCATCCAGTCGCTTGTCCGCGCCCTCCAGCATGGTCCTGAATTTATAAAAATTAAAGATCCGGTATCCCTTACCAGCTCTTTTGGAAATGTAAAACACCGGCCCGCATGAATCGGCCTTCACCAGGATGGCGATCAGGATAAACAAGGGGGCAAGGAAAATCAACGCGGAAGAGGAAACAAGGATATCAAAACATCGTTTCATGAATCCATGGATGAACTCGGTGGCATTTCCGGAAAAAATCATTTTATTTTCTTTCCCGGGTTTAAAAGTCCTGACTTTGAATTTGTTCAGAAAATTGATTTTACGCCAAAGGAGTTTTTCTTCAATTTCGGAAATGAACAGGATGTCGTCCACCAGCTCGTTGCGGATAAAATAGTTCCGGTCCGCGGCAGCCATCCCATCTGCGTCCACAATAAAAGGTATCCTGGAAAGCGTGGCATGACTGGCAAGCTGCCGGGCAAAAAGCTTTATGGCAGAAGGTCCAAAACGCGATTCGCAGCAAATAACATCCGGAAGAAAGAAATTCTCACGGGTCAGTTCCCGGAAAGTGTCGGCCGGGCTGTCGGCTGTGTAACCGCGTTTATATATTTTTACCAGCTTCTCAATATTCGCCTGATTGGTTCCTATGTAGTAGAAA
>DASRLM010000320.1:0-7702 GCA_035648455.1 Puia sp.
GAATAGAATGCAGGCAGACTCTTTGCTTTATGGTCCAGGTGCCGAAAAGATCGCAGAGAATTTTAACCTAAGTAATGAAATGCATTGAATGTAACTACGGGAATATATTTGGTTTTAGCTTCTTTATCTTTTATTTCTCCACAACTGAGCGCGCAGGGTAAACCAAACCGACTTCTTATGGGAAAACTATCGAACAACTTCGCTTTTACCGGCGGTCTGGGGCATCTTCCCGCCTATACCATGCGGGGCCATGACGGCATCATCCTGCGTACCAGGGGGGCGCCTCCAAATCAAAGATTAAGAACGCCGCTTCTTTTGAGCCCACCTGTAAACTGAACCGGGAGTGTGGGGCGCCCTATGCCGGGGCTGCGAAGATCATGATGGTGGTTTGAAATACCACTACAACAGGGGTTCATCGCGGACCGATACAGATATTTTTTATTGAATCTTAATGGTAGGTTCATATTTTAGCAAGATGATCCCATTGGGATTTAATACAACCAACCCGTAAACGATCTAAAATGAACTGCCCCCAATTCCGCTTATAATGAACGAATCTACAGAATAATCTGAAAGCAAATTACCCCCAATTTTGGCTGGTAAGGTTTTTGATACTACTCTTACAAATCGGCAAAATAACCGGAGATCAACCCACAGCAAAGGAGTGGAAAGGTCTCTTCGTGCGCTTGTGAATTCAGGGAATTACCGTAAATCCCGGATAAAGGATAAAGAAGGACAGAGGCCCCAAATAAATGTAAATACATGAAAAAGACAATCATTATTGTACTCTCCGGCCTTTTAACGTTTAACACCGGTAAGGCTGAAGCAGTTATCACCTCGTTTACTGCCACTAAAACCGGCGACAGCTTAAATTTTAACTGGGCTACCTCCAGTGAAAACAATATGTTTTACTATGAGGTGATGGAAGTGGTCAATATAAACGGCAGTGAAAAGGAACTTGCGCATGTAGATGCGGTGGCAGCTACTCAGACTTCAGGGCAGACCTATAGCGTTAATGTCGCCTTTAGCAGGGCGTTAATGGTTGGGTTTACCGGAATATTTTTGTTGTTGCTGGCAGGAATGCTTTTGGGCTGGGGCAAGACGCTCAGGAAATTATCAGTCCTGCTGGTATGCATCATGTTTTTAAATATTTCCTGTAAAAAAGATTCCGCTCAACCAGCAACAGTACTTGGCAATCCGGATGTTCCGGGTATATCTTCTTCCACTCAGGGGGTCTTCAGGCTTAAGAGTGTAGATCAAAATGGAAATATCAACTACACAGGGTACATCGTTTTAACTTATTAGTTTCCATTCAAATATAAATCAGGAAACAGTTAATGGCTAACAGTCTGGCGTCTTCCATTAACTACATACGCCTATCTGAACTGAGCGGCAAAATCAATGCTGCCATTGATACCAGCTTTGGCAGATCCGGTTTTTGGGTTATTGCAGACATCACCAACCACAGCTTCCGGCCACAAAAAAAATATCACCACTTTGAGCTGGTGGAGAAGGATCCGGATTCCAACCAGCTCCTGGCCCGGATTTCCGGCAAAGCATGGGGGAACGGTATCACCCGGATACAGCATTTTGAAACCGTTACAGGGCAACCGTTTACCGACAATATCAATGTGCTGCTTTATGTTTCCGTTCAGTACCACGCTGTTTACGGATTGCAACTGGACCTGCTGGATATCGATCCCAACTTTACGCTCGGCGTTCTGGCGCAACAGCGCCAGGCCACTCTGGATAAGCTGGTGGCTGAGAATCCGGAATACATAAAAAAGGCAGGAGATGTTTATATCACTAAAAATAACCGGTTAAAGTTTAACGCCGTCATTCAGAGAATTGCCGTTATTTCTTCAAAAACGTCGGCCGGTGGGGAGGATTTTAAACATACCCTTCAAAATAATCCATTCGGCTACCAATTTTATATAGATGATTATTATACGGCAGTGCAGGGAGAAAGTAATGCGGATCAGTTTTTAAAGAAATTACTGGAAGTTTTTTATTCCGGGAAACCATATGATGCCGTGGTCATCACCAGAGGCGGCGGTGCGCAGACCGATTTTCTGATCTTCGACAATTATAAAATCGGAAGGGCGGTAGCCCGGTTTCCCATTCCGGTAATTACCGGAATAGGTCATCATAAAAATGAATCCATTGCCGATCTCATGGCCAATACCCAAACAAAAACACCCACGAAGGCAGCTGAATTCATCATAGCCCACAACAAAAAATATGCAGATGACATGTTATCGCTCCAACACAATATCGTGATCAAATCCCAGCAGCTTTTTTCGCGGCATTTTCAGTCCCTTACATCGCTTAACAGCCTTGTCGTAAACCATGGCAGAAATATGCTAACCGGAAAAAAGGACGAACTGACGCGGATAAACCGGTCGGTTATTCACATCACCCGGACTGTAATCTTCAGAAAACAAACAGCTTTAGTCAATCTGTCGTCCCAAATGCTGTCAGGGCCTAAAATCATCATTTACAACCGCCTGAACGATATCCGGCAACTGGTTGGCAGCGTAAAAACCTTCCAGGTGCAGTACCTGAGAAATAAAATCGGATATTTGGATCATTTCCGTTCTGTGATTAAGATGATGTCGCCCGAAAACATCCTGAATAAAGGTTTTGCGATTGTGAAATCCAGGAATAAAATAACCAGCAATCCGGATGATATTGCTATTGGAAATGATATTGACATCATCCTTTCCGGTACGCAGATCAAATCAACCGTGAAACAAAAATCCAGGTACGATGGATCAGATTTTAACTTATGAAAGCGCTTACCAGGAACTGGCGGAGATAGCCAGGGAAATCGAAACAGAATCTGTTTCCGTGGACGTTCTCGCCCAGAAGGTAAAAAGGGCTTCCGAGCTCGTTACTTTCTGTCAGACGAAACTCAAATCAACCGAATCAGAGGTGAATAAGATCATTGCCCAGATGGAAAGTACGGATCCGAAGCCATAGACCCGGCTTTTGTCAGCCGGAAAACATTGTCAATAACCCGATTAAATAAATGATTATGAAAACCAGGGACCTCAGTAAAGTACATCAGGTAATCGGTGATTTATTTCCCGGACCCGAAAAAATAAAAGACTGGGAACCTTATAAACTCAGCGGGGAACAAATTGAACATTTCGAAGAATTCGGTTATGTCTCGGACATTAAACTGCTGGAAGAATACCAGATATCCGCGCTGCGCGAAGAACTAAACGAACTGGCGGATGCCCATCATCCGGGCAATGACCTGTTTTATGAATTCTCAGCGAATGAATCAACGGATCCCGCTAAGGTCCTTTTTCATGCGCTGGGCGCCTGGCGCATCACACCCGGTTTTCATGATGTTTTGTGGAACCCCCGCTTTCTGGTTCCGGCCAGCCAGTTGCTGGGCAATAAGGCCGTCCGGTTCTGGCATGATCAGCTTTTTTGCAAGCCGGCCAGGCATGGCGGCGTGGTAGCCTGGCATCAGGATTATTCCTATTGGACAAGAAGTGTTCCGATGCAACATTTAACCTGCTGGTGTGGTCTGGATGATGCCGATGAAGCCAATGGCTGTTTGCACTATATACCCAAAAGTCATCGCTGGGGCTTGCTGGAAAAGCCGGAACTGGCAGGTGACATCAACGGCCTCTTCACCCGTTTAACCGACGAACAAAAATCCCTGTTCAAGCCGGTGCCTATTCCGCTGAAAGCGGGATACGCCAGCTTTCATCATCCTTTGCTGGTCCATGGCTCTTACGCCAATTCCACCGGGCGCCAGCGACGCGCATTTGTGATCAATGCGTTTGCAGACGGAACCCGTTCGAATGCCAATGAACCGATGCTCAAAGGAACCACGCAGTTTAATATTGGAGAAAAACTGGAAGGCGATTTTTATCCGCTTCTTTTTGAACCGAGTCAGATGGGTGCCTGATCCTGCCTTGGGTTAATTGGTTTTATTAAGCTCGACCGGTCTCGGGCCCCAGGTATTGCTGTCCGATACCGTTTCGATCATACATCCGGCCATGAGGCCAATGATGATTACAATAAATATGATCAGCCAGGTCCTTTCCGATGCAGTTAATTTTTTCATGCGGCTAGAGTTCTGCTTTATTCTTCAACCCACCCGGTGAATTGCCGCTGGTTTTCGTATCATGATCTTTCTGCCGGGTAATATTCACCATCAGGCCGGGCAGTTCCCGTTTTATCCTTTTCCATATCACCTGGAGTATACGGCCATCCTGCCTCAGGGTCCGGACATGCGTATACACCGGCGCATTCACCTGCAGGATCTTTCCGAACCTGGTAAGGTCATAGGCCATCCTGCCATCGTCTCCCCGAAGGTTTCGCATATCGAATCCCACGGCCAGTGCCTGCTCCCTGCGGTATCCCATAGTCATTCCGTAACAGTTCAGCCAGGGCCGGTTGATTGATTTGAGCAGGATCATCACATCACGCATCTTTCTCAGCATAAACAGTTTGAATGGACCGAACCCCGGCTCCGGCAGAAACCGGTGTTTTGAATATACACAGGCAATGGATTCTTTTTCAATAAGCGGAGTAACCATTTTAAGGATCCAGTTCCCGGGATAATAGACGTCTGCATCCGCATTGAGGATATATTTTCCCCTGGCTTCCATCAAACCCATTTGTTTTGCAGGCCCGCAACCCTGTATCGGTTGTTTGAATGCCCTTACCGGAAACCGACTGAGTATTTCCCAGGTATCGTCAGTGGAATTATTATCGACTATGACAATTTCATATTCTTCAGCCGTCATGGTCTGATTCATCAAAGATCCTATTGTTCCTTCAATATGTTTCGCCTCATTATAGGCAGGTATTACAACAGAGACCAGAGGTGTTGCCATTTTTCGCAGTATAAACTATATAAGTAGTAAAAAAAAACTCAATGCTTTCTCAACAGCTCCAAAAATTTACGGTCCAGCTTATGCCCGTGCCAGTCTTCGTAAACGACATCTGTCCGCCGGGAATCCAGCACGCCAAAATCTCCGATAAAATTCCAGACTGCAAAACCAATTCCATTGGAAGAAAGAATATCCAACACATCCGAAAACCAGGCTATAAATACGTCATGGGGTGTTTTATTCCAGCATCCGCATTCTCCGCAATGTACGCCCACCCCCTGTTTCAGCAATTCTATCCAGGGCTGGTAATAGGTTTCCAGCATAGGACGGCTGAGGTATTGATCGCCGGTTTGTCCGGGCCATTTCGGAACCGGCAGGTGATCAATATCTTTATTTGCCCAGGGCGCCTTATAATGAGAAATGGCATGCGGGTAGTATCCCCGGCAGCTCTGGGCAATATTCAAATCAATGATTTCGGGAATCACCTGGTTTCCGACATTGTTTCCATCGGCGATCACCAGGTGATTGGGATTTTCCTTCCGGATGGCTTCGGCAGCTGCTTTAGCCACCTGCCGGTAAACCGCTCCCGGAACGGGACCCGATTTTGAATGCTGGTCATTCATATCTTCCCGCACGCTGGGTTCGTTCAGCAGGTCGAAACTTATTTTTTCAGGAGATTCTTCCTTGTACTTTTTTGCCCACATGTTCCAGTGAAAATAAAATGCCTGTTGTGCCGCTTCATCCTTCCACAAATTAAAGGGTTCATGAAAACCGGCATTGATACAGTATCCTGGTGCGCGATGCAGATTCAGGCTTACATGCATCTGATATTTGTGCGCAAGGGCCACCAGGGCATCAATGCGGTTTACTGCCGAGGGATTGATTTTATATACTTCATCCGGCAGGATATTCCGGCTGCGGTCAAAACTCAGGTAATACGGATAGGCAATCGGTACACGGATGAAATTAAATCCCCAATCCTGCATCCATTTAAAATGTTCGTCCGTAGCGGGATGCGTGGAGGGTGTTGGATCAGGAGAAAAAAAATCCAGCATGTTGAATCCCTTCCATTTAGGAAGTTTGTTGTTGTACCCGGTCCGGAGAGCGGAGAACGCGTAAGGCTCCGCAACGGTTAAGGCAGCCGTCAACAGGCCCGTGGTTTTAATAAAATGTCTTCTTTTCATTTATTTATAACATCTGTTATGGGTGTTCCGATACAACCATCCGGCATCTGGATATGCAGCAGCGCCGCAAGGGTAGGTGCAATATCGGTTATATGAACGGTTGTATTGGTACTGCCCGGATGAATTTTCCAACCCATGAATACCAGTGGAATGTGCGTGTCGTAAGGATTCCATGAGCCGTGGGTAGTTCCGGTTTGCGCAGAGGTTTCCAGCCAGCCCGGTTCAAAAACCACTTCCACCTGTCCGCTGCGCCTGAAATTATAGCCATTGGTGATCATGGTCCTGATGGGCTCCGGAATAACCGCGTCCTGCAATTGATCCACGTCCACTGCGTAGTTTACACCAGGCTGTTTTTTCAGAAAGTCCACCGCCAGGGCTTTTACTTCGTGCAAATCCGTTTTGGCCGCGGTGATCTTGTCCACATCAAAATTGATCTGAAAATTCTCTGCGGAGCGGATCGCTTTTTCTATCCCGAATTTTTCCCGGATCTGTTTATTCAGGGTATCAACCTCATTTTCCGCAATAAAAAAATCGGCGGGCAAGCGGTGCTTTTGCATAAATCCTACGGCATTCGCGGCTCCATGGTCCGCAGTTAAAAATACCAGGTACCGGTCCTTGCCGATCTGGTTGTCAAGAAAAGTGAAAAATGCGGCCAGGTCTTTATCGAGCCGCAGATAAGTATCTTCCACTTCTATGGAATTCGGTCCGAAGAGATGTCCCACATAATCTGTAGAGGCGCAGTTGATGGTCAGGAAATCCGTTGCCGGCCCGCGTCCCAGCTGATATCCTTCCAACGCGGCCCTGGCAAAATCAAGGGTCAGTGTATTGCCAAATGGAGTGCTGCGCAGGGAACCGCGGTCCTTTGCATAAGCCGCCTTAACATCATGCGGAAAAACAGGAGCCATTTCCCCGTCGAGTTTACCTTCGTAGGGCTGATTGTCTGCATCGCTTTCAACATAGGTTCCGACGGGATAAAGCGTGCTCCATCCATCGCTGATCAGCCAGTTGATATTTTTATCCCGGTTATATTTTTCTGCCCAGTCCGGCAGTTGACTCATATAGTACGTGCTGCTGATGAAATTACCGCTGGCATCATCCAGCCAGAATGCAGCATTCGCAGTATGGCCCGCCGGCAATATGGCTGCACGGTCCTTGAGGGATACGCCGACCACACGCGATTGAAAATTGGTGGCGATGCGCAGTTCATCAGTTATGGTGCTGACCAGCAAATTACGGGGCGACATTTTTCCTCCGGCAGTCGGTGCACCCACCGATTGAACCGTACTGTCTTCTGTACAATAGGATCTCCGGCCGGTTAGCTGGTCGGTCCAGTTGTTCCCTGTTATTCCGCTGATGGAAGGAACGGACCCTGTGTATATGCAGGTATGCCCCACGGCAGTATAGGTTGGCAAATAATTGATGAACGTATTTTCACAGGAGAATCCCTGATTCAATAATCGTTTAAAGCCGCCTTCGCCATACCGGCTGTAGTACCGGTAAAGATAATCCCACCGCATCTGATCAACCACAATGCCCACAACCAGTTTGGGTCTCAATGGGCCTGCCATTTCCGTTTGTCCGAACCCCTGATGAATAAAAAACATGGAAATTAAAACAAACAACAACACCCGTTTTCCAATCATTTCAGCCCTTTTTGAC
>DASRLM010000321.1:0-2627 GCA_035648455.1 Puia sp.
CCATAAAGGTGCTGGCTAAACTGGACGAAGAATCTTATGAAGGCGGTGAGAATGGCAACAACCACCCCATTGCCTGGTATCACGATTTCGATGGGGGAAGAAGCTTTTATACCGGAGGCGGTCATACGGATGAAAGCTATAGCGAGCCCCTATTTCTGCAACATCTCGCGGGCGGCATTCAATACGCCATCGGGAACAACGCACCGCTGGATTATTCAAAAGCCTATGCGGTGAAGGCCCCTGAAGAAAACCGATTTACCAAAGTAATCCTTTCCAATGATCTGAATGAGCCGATGGAGCTTGCAGTAACCCACGATGGCCGCGTATTTTTTGCAGAGCGTTCAGGTGGTTTTTATATGTATGATCCGCTGACGAAAAAAACAAAAACAGTGTACAGGATGCCCATCTACCTGGATAAAAAAGATTCCTCTTTTGGCAACGGCGTACTGGGGATGACGATAGATCCCGATTTCGACAAAAACAATTTTGTATATATTTATTACACCCCGAATAAACTGCCCACCCGTCAGAGTCTTTCCCGGTTTAAAATAATCGGCAGGGATTCCCTTGATTTCAGTTCTGAAAAAGTAATTTTGGAAGTGCCGATTGATCCGGAAGTGAGCGCGCATACCGGCGGCTCCATTGCATGGGATAAAAATAAAAATCTTTTCCTTTCCACCGGTGATAATACCGTGCCTTTTGCCTCGGACGGATATTCTCCCATTGATGAGACACCCGGCCGCAAAGTGTATGACGCCCAGCGCTCGGCAGCCAATGCCAACGACCTCCGCGGAAAAGTATTACGCATCCATCCCGAAACGGATGGCAGCTATACCATTCCACCAGGAAATCTCTTTGCCAAAGGAGAAGCGGGAACACGCCCTGAAATATACACGATGGGCTGCCGGAATCCTTACCGCATTTCGGTGGACCAGGAGACTTCTGTATTATACTGGGGAGAAGTGGGCCCCGATGCCGGGGAAGACGGCGCCAAAGGGCCAAGGGGATACGATGAATTCAATCAGGCAAAAAAAGCGGGTAATTTCGGATGGCCCTATTTTGTCGGGTACAGCCGGGCTTATCCGCGTTACGATTTCGTGACCAAAGCCATCCATGAGTATTTTGATCCGAAGGCGCCGGCCAATAATTCCATATACAATACCGGGATCAAAGTATTGCCCCCAACCACCAACCCGTTCATCTGGTATCCTTATGCTTTCTATGATACGTTCCCGGACCTGGGCAGCGGCGGCCGGGCTGCCATAGCCGGACCCGTTTATCATTTTGATAAAAACAATCATAACAAGATCGGCCTGCCCGAATATTATGACAAGGCGCTTTTTATTGCCGACTGGATGCGGAACTGGGTATTCGCGGTAAGGCTCGATGATACCCTGGGTTATAAACGCATGGAGGCTTTTATGCCCATGACCGGAAACTTTAAACGTCCCATAGATTTTGAAATTACCCCCGACGGGGTGATGTATATGCTGGAATATGGATCGGTATATGGTGCGGGTAACCTGGATGCGCGACTGGTGCGGCTGGAATATAATAGCGGAAACCGCGCGCCGAAGGCTGATATATCGGTCAGCGATTCCATTGGATCCGCTCCTCTAAAAGTAAATTTTGACGGCAGTAAGAGTTTTGATTTTGATGAAGATGATGTGCTGACTTATTCATGGAATTTCGGGGACGGACGGACTGCATCCAATGAGATTAAACCGGAATATACTTTCACCAGGAATGGTATATATAAAATAAGCCTTACCGTAACCGATCCATCCGGTAAAAGTGACACCCGTTACACGGAAGTGAAAGTCGGCAATACCGCGCCAACCGTCACCATTCAGGTAACCGGCAACAACAGCTTTTATTTTCCGCAGGAGCGGCTGCAGTATTCAGCCGGTGCAACGGATAAGGAGGATAGAAATATTTACCCGCAAAAATTACGGGTCTCATTAAAATATCTGCCGCAGGAATCGGCTACCTATCCCGTTCTCAGCGGGGAGGAGCCAGGAACCGTGCTGGTAAGTCCGGGTCGTGCACTGATCAACGGTAGCGATTGCCAGGCCTGTCATCAGTTCAATGAAAAATCCGTAGGACCCGCTTTTATGGACGTTTCAAAACGCTATGCGGATCAGCCAAAGATGGTGGACACGCTGATGGAAAAAATAATCAGCGGAGGTTCCGGTAAATGGGGAACGCATGAAATGAGCGCGCATCCGCAATTGTCGCCCGAAAATGTAACCACCATCGTGCATTATATCCTTTCACTGACCAAAGAAAAAACCCACGACAGTCTTCCGTCAAAGGGCAGCGTTGCATTGAATGATGCGGGCGGTAAGAACGCCGGTGGCTGTTATGTGCTTACGGCTTCCTATACTGACGACGGGAATGGCATTGTGCCACTCACGGGCAATGCAACACTCATCCTGCGCCCCGCGCGGGTTGAAGCAGAGGACGCCGACCGGGTATCCGGTATCGACCGGAATCAAAATGAACTCGGAAGCATTAACAACAGGTCGTATTTCATATTAAAAAACATCGACCTGCAGGGAATAACAAAGATCAGCTATAAATATTCTTCTGAAAAAGAAGGGGCCACGCTGGAGATACATAAGGGC
>DASRLM010000322.1:0-6027 GCA_035648455.1 Puia sp.
CTATAATGCACAAGGCAAATTCCCTTATACCCTATTGCTGGATACCGTCGGAAAAATTTTAAAGACCTGGGATGGCTTTCCGGATATTAGTGCGGACGATTTCACCATGGAAGTAAGAAATGGCATTTACTCGGACAGATAAAAGAATGCGCCTGAAAACTGTTTATAATAAAGCGCTGAAACTGATGGGTAACCGGTTTCAGATCAGCGCGGTCGCCGAAAATGAAACCTGGGCCGATGAATGCATTGATGCTGCCATTTGTGAAATACAAAGGATTGAAAAATTACTGACTACATTCAGCAACGACAGTGAGACAAGTCTTATCAATGAAAACGCAGGCATAGCGCCAGTTGAAGTAAGCAGAGAAACATATGAGCTTATAGAGCGGTCGATAAAGATATCTCGCGTCACCCAGGGAGCATTCGACATAACGTATGGATCTGTTGACAAAAGGCTATGGAATTTCGATACCAACATGAAATCCCTTCCGGATAAGGAAACAGCACGCAAGAGGGTGGATCTGATCAATTACCGGAATATTATCCTGGACAATGAAAATACTACGGTTTTTCTAAAGAAAAAAGGGATGCGCATCGGGTTTGGAGGCATTGGTAAGGGTTATGCTGCCGAAAAGGCAAAACAGGTTATGCAGGAAATGGGTGTTGAAAGCGGTATTGTAAATGCTTCCGGTGATTTGACCTGCTGGGGTCATCAGCCAAACGGAAAGCCCTGGACAATCGGAATTGTTAATCCAAATGCAGCCGGCCAGGTGTTTTCCTGCATGGACGTCACAAATATGGCGATTGCCACTTCAGGCAATTACGAAAAATACATTATGGTCAACGGAAAAAAATATTCACATACCATTGATCCGAGAACAGGGCTTCCGGTTACGGGTATAAAGAGTGTAACCATCATTACGCCGAATGCGGAAATATCTGATGCGATGGCAACTCCCGTAATGATTATGGGAATAAAAGCCGGAATTAATATGGTTAACCAAATAAAGGATATGGAAGCTATCTTGATCGACGATCAGGATAAGATTTACACATCTGATAATATCAGGTTCTCTTTGAATGCTGTTTTATGAAAAAACAAACCTTTTTGAAATTTCTTGCCGTTCCGCTTGCCGGTTTTTTGCTTTCCTCCTGCGCCCATGTCAGGGAGTATCAGAAAAGCCGGATCAATGATTCGGAAATGAACCTGGCCAACCGGAAGGTGGAAAAAAACGAGCTGAACGCGCAATCTTACCGGGAAGGTTCATCCGGCGCCAATGGCGGAAAAACGGGCGGAGGGTGCGGTTGCAATTAATCATCATCACTTATTGAAGAACACACATGAAAAAGATCTGCCTCACCGTTGTTGGAATGTATATCCTGTTTTTTCATGGATTTGCACAGAATCCGGGAAAAGACAGCACCTATACGCCGCAAAAGCTAAAAGTGGATGAAATAAATCTTGTGTCGAGTTATTATAATCAAACAGCCGACAAATCGGCCGTAATGGGCGGAAGAACCGATAGTAAAGGCATCGGCGATGTAACAGACCTGGCCAATGGACTAGACATAAAATTCGTTGGATGGGATAGCAAACAACGTAAGAATTCCCTTACAGCAGGTTTAGGTATAGATTATCATACCGCTGCTTCGCAGGCTTTTGTTGATTCTAACGGCCGCGCAAGAAATAATGGCACCAGGATTTATCCAACACTTGACTGGACCATTGAAAATGAAAGAAAAGGAACTGAATTTGGCCTGGGATTGTATTATTCAGCAGAACATAATTATTACCATTCTTTTGGTCTGAATACTTCTTACGCTAAAAAAAACCATAATAACGGAGAGTTCAGCGTTAAATTAACCGGGTATTTCGACAATATTAAAATGATCCGGCCTTCTGAATTTATTCCCGTTGATTCAGTCAAAAATATTCCAAGTTCGGATAGTGTCGTTTACATTACGACTGCCAGCGGACGTACAGAGGCCTTAAGCTATAGTAACGGACAGATCATAAGCAAAGGTGGCAAACCGAATATTCCGTCAGCCGCAAGAAATACATACACTGCTTCCTTTGGCTTTTCGCAAATCATCAATTCAAGATTGCAGGGAAGTATTGCGCTGGATCTGGTTTATCAGACCGGCTATCTCGGTCTGCCCTTTCACCGGGTATATCTGAATACAGGGAAAGATACTCTTGAAAACCTTCCTTCCCAAAGGTTTAAACTACCTGTCGGGTTGAGACTGAATTATTTTTTGGGCGATAATATTATTCTGAGATGGTACTACCGGTTTTATGTAGATAGCTGGGGCTTGATATCTCATACGGCGAGCCTGGAAGTTCCGGTAAAAATCACTCCTTTCATTTCGCTATCGCCATTTTACAGGTATTATATTCAATCAGCAGCAAACTACTTTGCAGCTTATAAAGTGCATACGGAGCAGGAGCAATACCTGACCAGTAATTATGCGCTGGCTGGCTTCACCAGTCATTTTTTTGGAATGGGATTCCGGATTGCCCCGCCGAAGGGTATTCTGATTAAAAACCTGAGTGCGGTTGAAATAAGATATGGTCATTACACCCAATCCGTCGATTTGGTTTCCGATATTATTTCCCTGAATTTAAAATTTAAGTGATGTTTGATCCGCTGTTTTTAAACTCAGGCTAAGCGAATGCTTATACAAATATCAACCCTATTGGATTATGGATGAGACAGCATATCAATCATGGAAAAAGGGCAATTAAAGTAGCCAGATCAAACTAATAAAATTATGGACTGATTCAGCCAGAAAAGAATTGGCTTATCAATGATGAAAGTCTTTAAATAATAAAAATCAATTGGCCTCTCCTAAATCCTCATTGGCCATTGAACAACCCTTACTTCGTTTATCGCGGATAGCCTTCATGACCCAATAGTTATCAACCAAGCACTTAATCAAAGTCATAAGCGCCACTGATAATAGTCATCATTTCCACTCAGATTTCAAAAACAAATAGCATAGCCGATGCAGATCACTACGAGTTTAGTCCGATGTTACTTTAGTATAACAATTCTCCCTACTTCGGTTCCAGCGCCTGCTTAATCCGTTCGGCAACGTCCTGTAAATGGTATTTGCTGATGTTGTCGGAAATATGGGGAATGGCGGCCAGGATTCGTTTCCTCAATGCCACCAGGTGCGCGCGCGCAATAGAGGGTATGTCCGTATTTTTAATGTCCCCGCCGAACATCAGGATCAGCCCCCGCGGAAAATTCGCGGGCATTACCGGTTGCGCCGGGTTCATCAGCGAAATGAGGGATCCTGTGTATTCCTTTTGCAGATTCCTCCGGTATGGATCAATGGCAGCGCTGCCGCTGAGTTCTTTCCAGATTCCTTTTTCCAGATCGGAGACGAGATTGTCCGTAGTATAGGTACTCTTTTTACCGTAACGGTTTTCAATGATAGACATGCGGAACAAACGGGAGCTCGACAATAAAGACTGCAGCACACTGCCCTGGGTGTTGATGACGTTTTCGTTGGAGGAGGGACTGTTGATCTTGTTGAGGATATCTTTATTCAGCAGCCAATAGGGCGTTTCAAATAACTGCCTGTGTAAAAAAGCTACGGCTTCCTGCTGGATGGCCTTGGGTGTGGGCTCGTATACTTCGCCGGGTTGCTCTATACTTTTAGAGGTTTCGTAGATACCACCCACATTCTTGCTTACATGATTCATATAGCGGCTAAACTGGATGGTGAGCTGTGTATACATGTCATCCAGGTTATCATAGGTATCCGCTTCTTCCCTGGTCCATGCCGGCAGCTGGATGAGTATCCTTTTCAGGTTTTTAATACCGTATTCACCAGCCTTCATGCTGTTGTCGCCAAGGTCTTCGGTTTGGGAACGCGGATCAAAGTTTTGGGCTTCGCCTCCAAACCACAGGCGGGGATTGGCTTTCAGGCTGTCAATGATCCAGCGGTTCAGGATTTTTTTATCGGCCTCCGCATCTGCTGTTCCCGGAATGCCTTTGTATCCCCATTGAATGGCCCACTTGTCGTAGTCGCCGATCCGCGGATACAATCCGGCCGGACCGATATGATCTTCGGGCTGCGCCACATAGTTGAACCGGGCGTAGTCCATGATGGATGCTGTATGTCCGTGGGCTTCCACCCAGGCTTTGTCGCGCAGCTTTTCCACAGGGGTGAGACTGCTGCTGCCCATGTTATGCCGCAGTCCGAGGGTATGGCCGATTTCATGGGAAGAAACAAAACGAACGAGATCGCCCATCAGGCTGTCATCAAACTTCATTTTCCGGGCGCGCGGATCCACAGCGCCTGCCTGGATCATGTACCAGTCGTGCAGCAGCTTCATCACATTGTGATACCAGCCGACATGACTCTCGAGGATTTCGCCGGTGCGGGGATCGGCAATATTCGGTCCGTAAGCATTTTCAATGTCCGAGGCAAAATAACGGATCACAGAAAACCGTGCATCTTCCAGACTCATGGTGGAATCGTGTTCCGGCCATTCCTTACCGATGATGGCATTTTTAAATCCCGCTTTTTCGAATGCAGCCTGCCAGTCGTTGATACCGGCGATCAGATAGGGCCTCCATTTTTCCGGCGTAGCCGGGTCAATATAATATATGATGGGCTTTTTAGGTTCCACAAGTTCTCCTCTTTTCCAGCGTGCACTGTCTTCGGCGTTCAGCTCCAAACGCCAGTGATGAATAAAGGTTTCCGTTTTCACTTTCTGCTGATCATCGCTGTACACGGTATAGTCGCTCGCAAAATATCCCACCCGCGGATCAGACAGCCTTTTGCGCATAGGGATCTCCGGCAGCATGATGAAAGAATTATTTAATTCCACGGTAACGGCGCCTGCGGCTTCGGCGGCAGGCAGGGTGACCCCGGAAGCGGGCCCGAAGGAAATGCCACCGGCACTGGGGGAGGAGGAGAAGGTCTTCACGGTGCTTATCTCCGTATTCAGCGGGAAAGTATGGATAAAAGAAATATAGGAACGGTCACCGGCAATCCCGCTGAGATTATACCTTCTTTTGATGGATGGACTGAGACTGACCGGCTGATTATCTCCCTTAAAAAAATCAGTCACGTCAATCACCACGCTGCTGGAATCTTTTCCGTAGGCCTTGATGTCGAAAGCGGCGACGATGGGATCCAGGTTGGAATTGCGTACAGCCCGGGCAATGGGTTGTGACGAATCCGCAGACATATTCACGACGGTCACCACGCGCATAAAAACCACATCGGAAGGCCCTTTTTCCCAGCGGATGGTTTGCTCATTTACTTCTTCTCCGCCATAAGCACGGCTGCCTGCAGGGGATTTGCTGAAACGGGTAACCGTCAGGATCTCGCGGTTGAACAGGGAATCGCCAATCTCGAAATACCATTTATCGCCTACTTTATGAACGGTGAATAAACCCTTCCGGCTAACGGCACTGTCCGGGATCACGTCCTTGTAAGGCTTGGGATTGGCGGCTATCGGCTTTTTGGGTTTGACGACAGGGGTTGTGTCTGCAATGGGTTTCGGGGCAGGAGTTTTGGATTTGTGTTGAGAAAAAACCGGAAGAAACAGGCCCGCGCAAAGCAGGGCGGTCAGTAGAAACTTCATAGATGATTTAAATAGGGAATGAATATATGGATTTTGAGCCGTACGAATAATGTATTAACACCTGAATATGGATGAGTGGTAGCCACTAAGGGTCATACTGTGTGACGTCTATTTAGTTGACAGTTGACGGTTGACGGACTTCAGGTGCGGATTCGCAATAAAGAACGGTCAACCGTCAACCGTCAACTGTCAACAACAATACAGGCTCTTACGAATTTCTATTAATGCAGTTCAGATCTTCAAATGCCACCTGCAGCCTGCTGATAAAACTTTCTTCGCCTTTGCGAAGCCATACGCGGGGATCATAGAATTTTTTATTGGGACGATCTGCTCCTTCCGGATTTCCCAGCTGGGCCTGTAGATAGGCTTCGTTCTTCTTGTAATATTTCTGAACACCTTCCCAGAAGGCCCATTGCAGA
>DASRLM010000323.1:0-8143 GCA_035648455.1 Puia sp.
CTTTAGGGATAGCATAGAGGTTTGCCGTTCCGGGCCGATGCAATTTAGTCTTTAGCGTTAGTCTTTTGTGATCATCCGGATGATATTATCCACATCCGAAGTGACCGATTCCACATCGCCACCCACGATGGCATCGGCCAGGCCGGCCACCAGGCTCACCACGTCGAGCACCTGCCGGATTTTTTGAACCGTCTGCAAAAATTTTTTTAGTGCTGTTGCCGCCGCCTGCATTTGGCGGATCTGCAGTTGTACCTCTGCAAACTCCAGCTGCACCGAGTAGGCATAGAGGTTTCCGGCTGTAGCAGCAAGCGCTGAGAGTGCGCGTTCTATTTCGGACCGCTGGACGTTGTTCAGGTCATCATAGTGCTTCAGCTCATAATCGGTTATGTCCGACTGAAAATGCGTCAGACAACGGGCAACGGTAATCACTTCCTGCGGCGTTAATATATTGCTCATCATTTTTAGATTCAGCTCATCTGGTTAACCGGATGATCTCTCCGATCAGGTTATTGATCAGTATAACATCCAGGGCAATCTCGGATTCCGCTTCCGTAAAACCGGCTTTATGCGCTGCTGAAGTCAGCAGGTGATGGTCCTTCCCGATGGTTTGAAGCACCCGCACCGACTTACGGATCTTCAATCGTTCCTCTTCCATTTCGTTTTGGAATTCTTTATACCGGTTATTGACAAACGCTTTTTCAACGGGGCCAGCGGATTTCCCGTACAGCGGCGCATAGGCAAAAGACTTGTAGTTTTCCAGCGCCTGATCTATTTCGCCGTCCAGGGCAGAATCCAGGATAAAAACATAGGCACCGATCACCCTGGAAAGCGCCGTGTCATTTTCCTGTATGATCCTTCTGAGTTTTTGTGCCCGGTAATATTTCAGCGGCTCATTCAACAGGGTATTGAGCAAACCTTTTATTGCCGTAATTTTTTCGTCGGAAAAAGATAAATCAGGCAGCACCCTGGGCTGCAGGTCTGCCAGCGAAGAAACCAGGAGACGGGCATTGTAACTCAGCAATTTTTTATCAGAACCCGATTGGAGCAGGGAGAAATAATCCGCCAGGGTGCGGTTGATGATCAGCACCAGGCTGTCGCTGGTTTTATACGCCGCGCAGGAGATCTTTGGCCGGGGAAACCGGGCATACAGGGAGGTATCGGTCATTAATCCCAGTTCACCCGGGCTATAGAGCTTACAGAATTGACCGAATCCAAAAGAACCGCGCCCCAATTCAGTAACCCCGGAACCGGCAGATCCGGCAAAGCGGTATATGGAATCTGTCGATTTGCAGGACCCCAGAAAGAGAAAAGCTGCAACAATGGCCTTCTTCATGGATAATCTTCAGGTTTAATCTGTTGGAAGCTGAAAAACTGCCCGGCAAATGCGATCCTTTACTCGCAAATTTCCTGTTTACCCCTTATCTTTGCCCCGCCTTTGCCGATCCCCGGCGGGTATAAATCAAATTTACGCAAGTGGCCACGAAGTTTTCAAAAGAAACCTATCTATACTGGTACGAGCTGATGCAACTGATCCGGCAATTTGAGCTGATGGCCGAAGAAAAATACAAGATGGAAGGAAAGATCCGCGGATTTTTCCATGCCTATATCGGCCAGGAAGCCATCGCTGCCGGATGCATGACCGCTTCCCGCCCGGACGACCCTTTCATCACCGGTTACCGCGATCATGGCCTGGCGCTCTCCAAGGGAGTCAGCGCCAATGCCTGCATGGCTGAACTTTATGGAAAAGCAACCGGAGCGGCCAAAGGAAAGGGTGGAAGCATGCACTTTTTTGGGGTTGGGGTGAAATTTTTCGGCGGGCACGGGATCGTGGCCGCACAGATCGGAACCGGTGCCGGACTCGCCTTTGCTGAAAAATATAAGGGGACCGACAATGCCGTGCTTACTTTTTTCGGAGACGGCGCCGCACGACAGGGCATGCTGCACGAGATTTTCAACATGGCCATGCTGTGGAAACTTCCCGTGGTATTCATTTGCGAAAATAACAATTATGCCATGGGTACCTCCGTGGAAAGAACATCCAATGTTGTGGATATCTATAAATTGGCAGACTCCTATGAAATGCCCGGCGACTCCATAGATGGCATGAATGCGGAGGCCGTTCATGAAGGTGTTGCCCGCGCCATCAAAAGAGCGCGTGAGGGTGGGGGACCAACCCTTCTGGAAATAAAAACATACCGGTACAAGGGTCATTCCATATCCGATCCGGCAAAATACAGAACGAAAGAAGAAGTTGAAGAATATAAACAACGCGATCCCATAGCCCAGGTAACCAACACCATTCTTACCCGGAAATTCGCTTCCCAGGAAGACCTCAACGCCATCAACAAACGGGTAGCCGATACCGTTGCCGCTTCCGTTAAATTTGCCGAGGAATCCCCGATTCCGAATGATGACGAAGTTTACAAAGATATTTACATCGATAAAAATTATCCCTTTATTAAAGACTAAAAGGATTAGTCCGCAACCCCATCACATTAATTTCCAGACATGAGTGAATTAAAACATCCTGAGCATCTTCAACACAAAAGAACATTGGCAGAAAGCTGGATGCTATACCAGGACCGGTACGGAAAACAGACCCTGATTGCGGTGGCCGTACTGCTGGTGATCGCCGCGAGTTATGCCGGTTACAAACATTTTGTTCAGGAGCCCAAGGAAAAACAGGCCGTAGAAGCCATGTTCCGCGCCGAAGATTATTTCCGCATGGACTCTGTGAACCTGGCGCTCAACGGTGATAATGTGAATGCCGGTTTTGCGAAAATCATTTCAAAATATCCCGATACCCGGGCGGCCCAGCTGGCTTCTTTTTACGCCGGCAGTTGTTATCTGAAACTGGGAGATTATAACAAAGCAGTCAAATACCTCAAGGATTTCAGCACACCCGCACTCCAGGTGCAGGCCAAAGCATACGGATTGCTCGGCGATGCTTATTCAGAATTGAACAAAAAGGAAGATGCCATCGCAGCATACAAAAAAGCAGGCAGCTGGTTTGACAAAGACGAGATCACTTCATCGGAATATCTGTTCCGGGCCGGATATCTGTATGAAAGCATGGGCCGTACCAAAGAGGCCATTGATATGTACCAGCTCATAAAAGATAAATATCCCGCCACCCAGCGAGGATTTGACATAGACCGTTATCTGGCGAGACTGGGTGTTGTAAAATAAACAAAAATGTCATCTTCCGGGAAAACAAAAGAATCCGCACCAAAACTCAAAAAAGCTTCCCTGGTTTTGGTGAGAACGGAATGGAATGCTCCCGTGGTTGACGTTCTCCATGCCGGTTGCCTAAAAATCCTTTCAGAAGAAAAAGCGGTGCTCACTGCCGATATCCTGGTTCCCGGCGCATTTGAAATTCCTTTTGCCATTAAAAAATACTGGGAAGAAACAAGGCGGTTGAAATCAGCAAGACCCGAAGCTTTTATTGCCCTGGGCTGTGTGATGCGGGGAAATACCCCACATTTCGAATATGTTTGCCGGGCCGTTACAGACGGCATCGTACGGCTCAACCTCCTGCTGCCCGTGCCGGTGATTTTCGGCATTCTTACAGTAGATAATCTGGAGCAGGCGCAGGAAAGAATTGGTGGCCTGCATGGCCACAAAGGTGAAGAAGCGGCTCAGACTGCCTTGAAAATGATATCTTTCTGCCGGAACATCCGGTAATCTTAAATATCCGCTAATATTGAAAGTACAGATTTTCATACCCTGCTTCATAGATCAGCTTTATCCCGAAACGGCATTCAACATGGTAAAGGTGCTCGAAAAAGCAGGCTGTACCGTTTCTTATAATACCGAACAAACCTGCTGCGGACAGCCGGCATTCAACGCGGGATTCCGGGATGATGCCCGGGAAGTCTGTGTTAAATTCCTGCAGGATTTCTCCGGTACCGATTATATCGTTTCCCCGAGCGCTTCCTGCACAGGTTTCGTGAAAAATTATTATCCGGCGCTGTTCCAGGATTCGGCGCACAACAAGGAAGTAAAACAAACCGGAAAACGGATTTATGAATTCTCGGATTTTCTGGTCAACGTGTTGAAAATAGAAGATTTTCAATCCATATTATGGGGAAAGGCCACCTATCATGACTCCTGCGCCGCATTGCGGGAATGCAAGATCAAAGAGGAGCCCAGACGATTGTTATCGCATGTGCGGGGACTTGAACTGGTGGAAATGGCTGATGTGGAAACCTGTTGCGGATTTGGGGGAACCTTTGCCGTTAAATTTGAATCCATTTCCCTGGCCATGGCCGATCAGAAAGTTCACCACGCCCTGGATACGGGTGCGGACTTTATCATATCCACGGATATGTCCTGCCTCATGCACCTGGATGGATACATTCGGCACCATCAGCTTCCCATCAAAACCATGCATCTGGCCGACGTACTGGCCGGCGGCTGGTAAAAAAGACCATCCCCCATGCCAGAAGGCAGGCAGATGGTCTGACCTTAAAACAACCTGTCGCAAACAGTTAAGCCGGTAATAAGCGACTCTGAATAGGTAATACGTATAAATTGATAAAAAGGATGTTTCGGTTTTATTTATTTCCGGAGCCAGAGTGCCCCCGGTAACGGGGATAATAAATTTATAAGCTGTACGCAGGCGGGTATTCGCCGCAAACCTATCTTTGACCGGCAAACTGATTACAAAACCTCATTATTCCTTATGCCCTACTGGCTTATTAAATCTGAACCGGACGTATACAGCTGGGATCAGCTGGTGAAAGACAAACAAACCCGCTGGGACGGGGTGCGGAACTATGCGGCTCGCATCCATCTGAGGGCTATGAAAAAAGGGGATCGGGTTTTCTTTTATCACAGCAACAAAGGAATGGAAATCGTAGGCATTGCCACCGTAGCCAAAGAGGCCTATCCCGATCCCACCACAAACGATACGGCCTGGGTGGCAGTAGATGTTAAACCGTTCAAAAAATTAACCAACCCGGTAAGCCTGGAACAAATTAAGAAAGAAAAGAAACTGAGCGATATGGCCCTTGTCCGGCTTGGCCGATTATCCGTGCAACCGGTTACCGATGAAGCGTGGGCGCTCATTCTCCACATGAGCGGCACCGAATAAATTCCATCATGCAAATTAAAAAAATCATCGGGTGCCTCGTTCTGCTGCTGATGTTATCCTTTATTTCCCCGGCCCAAACCAACCATGAACTGATAAAGCTGAAAACCTTTGTCACAGAAATAAAACCGGATGTTTTTGATTCGTCACTCAATAACCTTTCCTATCGGATCGGGGATAACCTGCATTACCTGTATCCGCTGTATCAATTGCTTGGCGCAGAAAATAAATTCAAAAAAAAACTATCCGCTCCGGTTTATTATGACCTCCTGAGTGAGAATACAGCGCGGGACGGGGATTATTCCAGCGCCCTGGAATATGAACAGCTGGGAGATAGCACACCGGTGACCGAAGTGGAAAGAAGGCAGATCGCCAAAAGCATTCAGGCACTGAAACACATCAAACAGGTGGATGCCCGCAGATTCATCAGTTTTATCGCGCCCCGTTACCGCGTTATCATGCTGAATGAGGCCTATAATAAGCCCCTTCACCGGGCCTTTGCCATTTCACTGATGGAAGAACTGTATAAAAGAGGATTCCGTTATCTCGCCATGGAAATGCTGAATCCGGGTCCGGACCAGGAACTTCATAAACTCACTTATAAAACCGGTCATTTTACCGCTGAACCGGTAGCAGGCGAAATGGTGCGGATCGCCCTGGATATGGGATTTCAACTGGTAGCCTATGATGATCCGCAGGCCGCTCAGCATTCGCCCACGGTGCGGGATTCCATCCAGGCTTCGCGTATTTTCCAGGTATTGAAAGATGACAGTTCGGCGAGGATTTTCGTGTATGCCGGTTACGGCCATATTGCCGAGCAAAGCACCACCTCCGATTACGTTCCCATGGGCATGGCCTTTAAAAAAATATCGGGTATTGACCCGCTGACCATTGATCAGACCGACATGACCGAAGAGAGTAATTTCAGTTACGGTAAAGTTTTTTATGAAACCTATCTTCAGGCTTATCCGGTCAGCATTCCATCCATTGCCCTTGCCGATGACGAGCCCCAGAACATCACCGGTAGTACGCTGTATGATCTCACCGTGATCCATCCAAAAACCAGGTACCGCGATTCCCGCCCCGACTGGCTCGCCCTTCAAAACAGACGACAACCCGTTTACATCAAGCCTTCAGATAAAAATACATTCTTCGTCCAGGCTTATTATCAGTTTGAATCCTTTAACAGCAAACCCGGTCAGGTGGTTCCCGCGGACCAAACCTATCTTCAAACCGGAAAAGGAACTTATTTACTATACCTGAGGAGGGGAAAGTACATCGTAATTTTCCGGGACATGCAATACAAAACCCTCTATACCCAGCATATCGAAGTCAACTAACGGTATCAGTGAACCGAATTCCCTGCGCGTTCAGTTCTTTCAGAACAGGTTGATAAATTTCAGGGATGATCGGGATATGCAAACCCTTTACATGCATTTTATCCTCCAGGATTAGCCGGGCTGAAATGCCTAGGGGGAGTCCCACGGTTTTGGCCATCGCCGTTCGCAAATGGTCCTCTCCTTTAACAACCAGACTGCTCTTCAGGCTGTATTTTTTTTTGTTGACGGTATACTCCAGTTCGTGCAACATCACGATCAGGTCCCTGTCGGCAGCTTCCATTTTCCATTTACGCTCAATCAACTGTTGAAGTATATCTGCCGATGTAAAGTGACGCGGAGGCAGGGGATCATTTTCAAAAAGGCCCAGGAAATCAAACAGGGGTTTATTAAAATCATCTACATCGCTTACCAGGGCATGGCTCCAGTCCGCCACCGTTTTAACGGAATCAGCCACCGGTAAACGGTCATCCGTTAATCCGGCTGCCACAAGCCCTTTCCAGCCCCGGCAAAAATCGGGATGGCGCAGGGTGGTCCGGATAAATGTTTCCGCCTCCTGCAATCCGTAAACGGGGATATAGGCCAGTGAATCCCGGTTGGGATAATAAGCATAGGTTCCTGCCTCCTGATCTTCCACCATTCCGGTATTTTCAAAAATATGCTCATAGGCAATCTCTATGACCCGGCCTTTTTCCTTATACACGGCCCCGGCAGAACCAGCCCTGATCACATTCCGCGGGTTCCAGCTGATCTTGTAATGCCAGGGATTATCATCGCTTTCAGGAGCCACCAGGCCCCCCGTATGGGAGCGAAAAGAAGTTATCTTACCACCCGCCTCGCGGATCCGGTCAATTAAAAGCATGGCACTCATGTGATCTATTCCCGGATCCAGACCCATCTCACCTAAGAATAAAAGACCTTTCTCCTCTATTTCTTTTTGAAGTAGCCTCACATTAGCATCTACATAAGAAGCGGTTAGAAGATTTTTAGAACAGGCTACGCAACTTCGGGCAATCAGGATATGTAATTCTGGCGGGAGCAGGGAAATAACCAGGTCAGCTTTTTCAATCAGGAAGAGCCGTTCCTCCGAATGTTGTACGTTCACCCCTGCAGATTGAACAGCAGGCAGGCCGGCTAGCTTTTTATTCAGCGCTTCGATGTCGGCATCGGCAACGGTCAGCAGCCAATGGTTATCAAGGCAGACCCCAGACAGATAGTCTATCAGGCAGGTGGCGGACTTCCCCGCACCGAAAAGCACGATATTTTTCATGCCCAATGATAAATCATTTCCGCTAAAAAAAAGTCAGCCCGGCGCTGAAGCCGGACTGACCTTTTTTTATCATCTTAAAGAAATATTTTACTCTGCGAATTTAATTTCACCGAGATTGATACTTTGTCCCTCCGCTATATTCACTTTCTTTTCCACCAGGCCCCGGTTCGGGGCTTTTGCAACAAAAATCACTTTCCACATGCCGGGCTGCAGCCGCATTCCGAAATGACCGTCATTACTGTAGGTTTTAACCGAATCGCTTCCCTTTACGGCAACCACGGATGGTGTTAATGTGGAGGGGTAAACACTTCCCTCAATTGATCCACTGTGCATTGCTCTTTCCGCATGTATGCCTATGATCACCACGATGATCAGGCAAAGCTCCAATAATCCCCTTCTCATCTGTTTAAATTAAACTGTTACTGATCAATCTGAAATTTCTTT
>DASRLM010000324.1:0-5331 GCA_035648455.1 Puia sp.
TTTAGCCTGGTTGGCAATTTGGGCACGGCCATGCAGGTCATCTTTCAGATTGGTGGCATTATTGACACAGGCGTCGGTGGTGCGGGTAAAAACCACTTTTATTCCCGAAAAGTTTTTTTTAACGGCTTCTCCCAGTTTCAATGAAATATCCAGCGTAACATCTTTTTCAGTAGAAATCAGTCCCCGGCATCCCGGATACAGTCCCCCATGACCCGGATCAATAACCAGGATGCGGACCTTTGGCGATCTTGGATTCGGATTTGAACCGCTGCTTCGGTAAAAGGAAGTCAGGAGAGATAAAACGACAAAGGAAATGATGAATCCGGATACCGTTCTCAGCATGCTTTTCTTTTTGACAGTCAGGATGTTAATCTTCACAATTTCTTAGACAGGATACTCCTATTTTTGTACCATTACACTGTATGAATAACGGAGGCAAAATTAGTTTAAAATACGTTTCCACGTTGATTTTTACGCTGTTATTCTTCTTTATAACTGTTAATAGTTCAGCGCGTTATTCAAATGATTCCCGCCCCCGCACCGGCATTTCAAACGACAGTATCCCGCAAAAAATTGTTGCCCCGCGCACAGATACTATCCCGGGCGACTCCAGTGTAACGGACAGCATTCCGTTCCGGACCGATTCCGAGGGTCAGCTAACGGATACTGTTCATTTTGCAGTTTCCAAAGATTCCCTGGACGCACCCATCACCTATAGCGCGGCTGATTCGGTGGTGCTGGATGTGCCCACCAAAAATGTGACGCTCTATAACAAGGCGAATGTCAAGTATAAGGACATAGACCTGACGGCCTATGAAATCCGGATGGATCAGCCCAACAATCTCCTTACAGCCTCATTTATCAGGGATACTGCAAACCGGATCATAGGGAAACCCACCATGAAACAGACGGACGGCAATCTAACTTCCGATTCCATGGTATTCAACATGAAAACCCAGAAGGGCATCACGGTTAATTCCCTCACCCAGAGCGGTGAAATGTTTGTGATGGGCGAAAAAATGAAGAAAATTTCCAAAGATGAGTATTATGCATTTCATGGGCGATTCACTACCTGTAACCTGGATACACCACATTTTGCTTTCCGGACCAATAAAATGCTGCTCATCAATAAGAAAATGGCGATCTCCGGACCCGTTCACCCGGAGTTCGAAGGCGTGCCCCTTCCGATTTATATTCCCTTTGGTTTTTTTCCCATTTCTCAGGGCCGGCATTCCGGGTTTCTGCCGCCTACCTTCAACGTGAGCTCCCAGTATGGTTTGGGATTGGAGGGCATAGGCTACTATAAAGTGCTGAATGATAATTTTGATGCCGCCCTCCGAACGAATTTGTATTCTTACGGGGGCTACAGTGTCTTTTTTACGCCGGAATACCGGGTCCGCTACCGGTACAGCGGACGCGTGAACTTTAATTATCAGCTCACCCGCCTGCTCAGCAATTCCGGAAAAACACCCTATCAGGATACCAAAACCTACAGTCTTTCCTGGAGCCACGTGGTGGACAGCAAGGCGCGGCCTGGACAAACTTTTTCTGCAAACCTCAACCTGATGTCGACCAAGTACAACACGACCCTGCTCAATAATCCAACGGCTAATTTCTCTAACCAGATCAGTTCATCCATTGCCTATTCAAAAACCTGGAACGGGAAATACAACCTGACGGTGAGTGGAAACCACAGCCAGAATAACCAGACCGGACTGGTGAATGTGAATGTGCCCAGCATCGGCTTTACCGCGGTTACCATTTACCCCTTTGCACCAAAAGAACTGGTCGGTACGCCGAAATGGTATCAGAAACTGGGCATCGGGCTCAACACCAATATTACGGGCCTGACCAGTTTCTACGATTCCCTTTTCAGCATTCACCATTTGCTGGATACCTTCCAGTATGGCGCCCAGAATAATATTCCCATTTCTCTTTCCCTGCCACCCCTCGGGTTCCTGCAGATTTCTCCGGGGGTGAGTTTTCAAAACCGGATTTTGTCCAGGAGATATGATTTTAACTGGGATGAAGCAAAACAAAAAGTGGATACCAGTTTCAATAAAGGGGTTTATTTTGCCAATTCCCTTTCTTTCTCCCTCAGTTTCAGTACGGCGATCTTCGGAACTTTCCAGCATTTCGGTAAAAAAAGCAATATCCTGGGCATACGGCATACCATACGGCCCACTTTCGGATTCTCCTATTCACCCGATCTGGCCGGGAGTTATTATAAGAATATTCGGGTGGATAATCTTGGACATTATCAAAACGTTAATCTATACTCCGGGAACGTCTATTCCGCTTTTTCTCCGGGCACTTTCGGCGGGATCAACTTCGGTGTGGACAACAACCTGGAAATGAAAGTTAAATCCAAAACGGATACGAGTTCCGGCGCCAATCAGAAGGTAAAACTGATCGATGGGTTCGGTTTCACCGGAAGTTATAATTACCTGGCCGATTCTTTTAAACTGTCCGCTTTTAATATTTACTTCCGGAGCACCCTTTTCCAGAAAATCAACATTACCGCGTCCACCGTGCTGGATCCTTATCAGTATGACAGCGTGGGATACCGGCTGGATAAATATACCTGGCAGGGGAAAGGCGGATTTAATGTAGGCCATATCACCGGAGGGAATATTGCCATTTCCACTTCCTTCAAAAGCAAACCCAAGGATCAGAAAAAAGCCGACGAGGAGAAAAAGGGAGAAGACAGCCAGTTGCCCATGACCCTGGAGGAACAGCAAGCCGAACTGAATTATATCCGGAGCAATCCGGCAGAGTTTGTGGACTTCAACATTTCCTGGTCGGTCAATATTTCCTATTCGCTGAGTTTCAACCGTCAGTTACAAAGCGATTTCAAAAAATACAAGACCAATCTGACTTCGTCCCTGATCCTGAACGGGGATTTTAACCTGACGGAAAAATGGAAGATGGGTTTCAATACCTATTATGATGTGAAGCACCTGCAAATTCAATCGCTGACGGGGTTTCTTTCCCGGGACATGCACTGCTGGCAGATGTCCATCAACGTTACCCCCGTGGGTCTGTACCGGTCATTCAGCATAACCCTGAATCCGAAGTCCAGCATTTTGCGGGACCTGCGCATCAACCGCAACCGCACATTTAATTAGCGGCATGCTGAACAATGTATTGTCTCATGATTTCGTGCACCCGGTTTTTCAGCAGGTCAACTGTTTCGGCCGGCCGGGGCGTTATCTCCGGCAGGAAATCCATATAGAGTTTTACCGGCAGCAGGAAGAATCCCCTGGTTGGCGGATTGGCTCTGCGGCTGTTGAAAATAATCATCGGGATAATGGACTTGCCGCTGCTCAGGGCGAGACGGAATGCGCCATCGTGAAAGGGTTTTAGGGGTTCCGGCGTGGTATTCCGGGTTCCTTCAGGATAGATGCACATGTGCAGGCCCATGTCCAGCACTTCGCGCATTTTTGCAAAACTGTCACGCCTGCTTTTTTCATTCTTCCGGTCAACCAGGATGCTCCCGGTCTGATAGATCAGTCCGAATAGGGGGATCTTCGCCATTTCGGCTTTGGCAATGGTTTTATTTCCGCCGGGAATGCCGGGAGAAGAAACCGGGACGTCGATCAGCGCATTGTGGTTGGAAACGACAATATAGGTCTCCCCTTTGCGGAAATTTTTCCGCCCGCTGATCTTTAAGGGACAGCCCACCAGAAATAAAAACACATTCATCCAGGTTCTGGAATACCGTATGAACCGTTTTGTTTTTCTGGGTTCTTTGTCAAAATAACAAAAAGCAAAGAAGGGGAACAGAAAAATAACCATTGTCGAAATAAAGATCAGGGCACCCCAGACTGCCCACACACGACCGAATATATTTTTGACGAATGGCATTATGTTTTTGAATAAATTTTTCCGGGTTTACAGTTTCCAGTCAATCGGATCCATCCCGTTTTTCATCAGGTACTGATTGGTTTTGGAAAAATGACGGCAGCCGAAAAAACCTTTGTCGGCGGAATACGGTGAAGGATGGGCAGCTTTCAAAACCAGGTGTTTTGTTTCATCTATCAGCACCTGTTTTTCCTGGGCGAATTTTCCCCAGAGCAGAAACACGGTATTTTTTTTCAGATCTGAAATTTTACGGATCACCGAATCGGTGAATTCACCCCAGCCATTCTGGGAATGGCTCATGGGCGCTTTGGCCAGAACCGTCAGATAGGCATTGAGCAAAAGAACGCCCTGCTTTGCCCAGGGCGTGAGGTTTCCCGTTGCCGGCGCAGGCAGGCCGATATCCGATTCCAGTTCCTTAAAAATATTCTGCAGGGAAGGCGGGGGGCGTATGCCGTCCGGAACGGAAAAACTCAAACCTTGTGCCTGTCCTGCTCCATGGTAAGGATCCTGGCCCAGCAGAACCACTTTCACGCGATCGAACGGCGTGGTATTAAAGGCATTGAAAATAAGGCTTCCGGGGGGATAGATGGTCTTGCCTGCATTTTTCTCCGTTTTGAGAAAATGAACGATCTGTAAAAAATAGGGTTTCGCGAATTCCGGGTCCAGTACTTTTTTCCAGCCGGGTTCAATTTGAACTGTCATACGGGCATGCTGATGAGCAGCAAATGTATAATCATCTTTCCCGGAATCCATATCCATATTTACTAATTTTGCTCCTGTACCAATCCACGAACAAAAACGAGTATGATGAAATACAGAAATCTGGGAAAAACGGGAGAAAAATTATCCGCTATCGGCCTGGGCTGCATGGGAATGAGCTTTGCATACGGCCCCCGGAATGATGAGGAGTCCCTGGCTACATTGAACCGGGCACTCGAACTGGGTATCAATTTCTGGGATACGGCGGACATGTATGGCATGGGCCATAACGAGGAACTGATTTCAAAAGTGCTTGTTCCGAACCGCAAAAGAATATTTCTGGCGACCAAGTTTGGTTTTCGCCAGAAGGTGGAAACCGCGGGATTTGCCGGCACGCCGGGAACCTATTTTGACGGATCGCCGGCTTATATACGGGAAGCGGTGGACAAAAGCCTGAAACGGTTGCAAATTGAAACCATTGATCTGTACTATGCCCACCGGGTTGACCAGAACATTCCCATCGAGGAAACCGTGGGTGCCATGGCGGAACTGGTAAAGGCGGGCAAGGTGAGGTACCTGGGATTATCCGAAGCCTCCGCCGTATCCATACGCCGGGCGCATGCCGTGCATCCGATTACGGCCTTGCAAAGCGAATATTCCCTGATGACCCGGGATATAGAAGGGGAAATACTGGATACGGTCAGGGAACTGGGCATCACACTGATTCCTTATTCTCCGCTGGCCAGGGGGCTGATCACGGTCACGGTC
>DASRLM010000325.1:0-11844 GCA_035648455.1 Puia sp.
CAGATGACCAGGCTATTATTCAGTTATTTGGAATTTCAACGATGGACGGATCCATACGGCAGTTGACGGCCAATCCATTTTCTGTTCAGGGCCCGTTTAATTTTAGCCCCGATGGAAAACTTGTTGCTTATTCCGGAGATAATTCGATATGGATCACTGAAATTGACAATGGCCGCGCGATGCGTGCTTCCGGTCGGTTTGCCGATGAAGAGAAACCCGATGGCGCGGTAGTCTGGTCTAACGATGGCTCCATGATCTGCTATAACCGCCGGGTCAAAGGCAAGGATAAAAATGATCCTGCCGGGTTTTTGCAGATATTTCTTATTAACTTTTCCGAGCACAGGAAAAATGGTTAAAAAGGCCGGAGCCGGGATCTCCTTTACAGCGCAGAAAAAATTTATTGATTTGTATATGAAGACGGCCAAAACAGGTTTTGTATTTATTATTTGCGCATCGCTATTTCAGCAGATACAGGCGCAGGCGCTCGATTTGTCCGCGGCAAAAATTGTTTGCCTGACCGCAAATAAAAATTTCCTGTTGCGAACACCGGTGGTACTTCAGGAAGAAATACAGAAAAGAACAGGCATCCGTTTAACGGTGACCAATAAGAAAACATCATCCGCCGGTCCTGCGATAGTATTGATTGATGCAAATGATTTGTCAGGCCTTTCTGAAAACCAGCGAAAAGCCCTGGCAGCCTTGCCTTCCATCAGTGCAGAAGGATATCAGATTACAGAGACGGGTGGGGATAGAGCCATATTGATCTCGGGAAAGGATCCCCGCGGATTATTATATGGGGTAGGATATTTACTGAGAAAGCTGGAAATGCGCCCGGGTCGCGTTGAATTGAAAAGAGATATTTCGATGGCCTCGAACCCTTTTTATCCATTGAGGGGTCATCAGCTGGGTTATCGTCCGAAGACCAATTCCTACGATGCGTTTACTGTAGGGATGTTCGATCAGTATATCCGGGACCTGGCTTTGTTCGGCGCCAACAGCATCGAGATCCTGCCTCCGCGGACGGATGATGTTCCGACCAGTCCGCATATGGTGCTGCCCCCGGCTAAGATGATTGTTGAACAGTCGCGTATCTGTAAAGAATATGGCCTTGATGTATGGATGTGGTATCCCAACGTAGGAAAAGATTATGAGAATCCCGATTCTATCCAAAGTGAACTTCGGGAAAGAGAAAATGTATTTTCTTCTCTTCCCAAACTGAATGCGGTATTTGTGCCAGCCGGAGATCCGGGTGATCTTACACCCGATGTTTTATTTCACTGGCTGGAAAAAGAGGCTGTGGTACTGAGAAAATATCATCCGGACGCGAAAATATGGGTATCGCCGCAAGGGTTCAATACCAACCAGCATTGGTTCGACGAATTTTTTGCGCAGGTGAACAAACAATATCCCTGGTTTGGCGGCGTGGTATTCGGACCCTGGGTGCGTATCCCCATCCGGAAACTCCGCCAGCTGGTGGATCCGGCCATTCCGATCCGTCATTACCCGGACATCACCCATTCCCTCAGTTGCGAGTATCCCATTCCGCACTGGGATCCGGCCTGGGCCAAAACCCTGGGCAGGGAGTGCATCAATCCCCGGCCGCAGGACGAGAGGACAATCCACCAGGCGGTTGAAAAATATTGCATTGGCAGCATCAGTTATTCCGAAGGAACCAATGACGACGTCAATAAATTTGTCTGGCTGGGTCAGGACTGGAATCCGGATATGCCGGTAATTGAAACCTTGCGTGACTATGCGCGGTTTTTTATGGGTCCTGATTTTACGGAACCGGCGGCGCAGGGAATCGCTGATCTGGAAAATAATATGCGGGGCCCCGCCATCACCCATTCGGGTGTTGACCTTACCTTACTGCAATGGCAGCGTATGGAGCGGCAGGCATCTCCTGCGCTGTTGCAAAATCCCAGGTTCCAGATGTGCCTGATCCGAGCCTATTTCGATGCGTATACCAGACGGCGGTTGATTTATGAAACGGAGCGGGAAGAGGAGGCGAAAGATGTGCTGAGCCTGATCCAGCCCGGCAATGCGGATGAAGCGAATAATAAAGCCAGGAAGGTCCTGGGTTTGCCTTACACTGCGCCTATAGGGACGGCTTATAAAACGAAATGTTTTGCCCTTGCCGATTCCCTTTATAAAAGCATTGGTGCTCAACTCACGGTGAAAAGACATGGTGGTATGGGGGGACGGGGTAACTTCATGGACTTTATTGATTTCCCGCTCACCGATGCGCCCTGGCTGCTTGAAAAACTTTTGGCCGCAAGTAAAATGGGTACGGAAGCAGAAAAAATAGAAGCGATTGACGGCGCGCTTCACCGGGATGATCCCGGACCCGGCGGATTCTACGATCATTTTAGTGATCCCCAAAGCTGGTATCGCATCGTGCCCGGGAATTTATCCTGGGCGGAAGATCCGGGAAATCTGGAATCGCCGCATGTTGGTTTTGGTACGGGCCTGGAAGGCATCGGCTGGCAGAATGATCCGCTGGCGCCGGATTTTAAAGGGAAGATCTTTCCCCAAAACTGGATCAGCCAGGCTATGACTTTGTATGGGGTGCCGCTGAAAATTCATTATGATGGATTGGATTCCGGTTCAGATTATCGGATCCGGATAGCATATACCGGCCGGTTCAAATCGCACATGAGGATGATGACGGAAGGAGGGTATATGGTCCATGATTTTATTAAAACCGGTAAAGAACCGCTGTATACATTTGAACTGCCGAAATCCGCAATAAAAAACGGAGCGGTAACATTTGTCTGGACCTGCAACGAAAAGGATCGGGGATCCCAGGTGTCGGAAATGTGGCTGATTAAAAAATAAATAGGTGTATGAAACGTAAAAAAAATGGATTACTGGAAAAATTGAACGCAGGAAAGAATGTCTACGGAACCTGCATCACGTCTACCGGACCGATGTGGCCGGCTGCGATTAAAAGCGTGGGACTGGATTTTGTTTTTATCGATACCGAACATATCCCGCTGGGAAGGACCGAACTGGCCCTGCTTTGCCAGTTGTTTAAAGCCAATGAGATCACTCCGGTGGTGCGCATTCCTTCGCCGGATCCTTACCTGGCCTGCCAGGCCATCGATGGCGGCGCGGCAGGCATTGTGGCCCCTTATCTGGAATCAAAACAACAATTTACTGACCTGGTGGGTGCGGTAAAATACCGCCCGCTAAAAGGAGAGTTGCTGCTGAATTACCTGAACGGAAGCACACCTATGTCTGCCGGATTGCGGGAATATATTACAGACTTTAACGCTCCCAATATGTGCATTGCAAATATTGAGAGCGTTCCCGCGATGGATAAACTGGGCGAGTTGCTGGGTACGCCGGGACTGGATGCGGTATTTATCGGGCCGCACGATCTATCCGTTAGCCTGGATCTTTCTGAACAATATGATCATCCGGATTTCGAAGCGGCGGTGAGAACGATCATACATAAAACGCGGGAGAAAGGGTTGCATATCGGCATCCATTTTTCCCTGGAACCGGAACGACAGGTGAAATGGATGAAAGAAGGAGCGAATATAGTGGTGCACAGTTTCGACATTGCTTTATTTTTGCAGCGGCTCCGTCACGATATCGGTATTATCAAAAAAGCAGCCGGCGATATTCCGGCAGACGGTCAGACGGAGAAACTGATTGTCTGAATTGAGCTGAATTATGCTGAACAGGCGTATGATGGAGAACTATGAAATAAATTTCAGGCAGGTTCATAGCAAAGTAAAATGACACCCTTGTCTAATGTTTGGGTTTTGACCAGCTTCAGTGAAGGATAATGCATACCTTCTTTAAAGAATCGTTTTCCACTGCCCATGATTGCAGGATGAACGAGGAACCGAAGTTCATCAATCAGTCCGGCAGCCATCAGCGAATGCACCAGGAAGGTACTTCCTTCAATTTGGATTTCACTTCCCGGAAGGGTTTTCAATTTTTTTATTTCTTCCATTGCGTTTTCACTGACCACGGTTGAATTGTTCCAGTCCGCACTTTTCAGCCCGGATGAAATCACAAACTTCGGCAGGCTGTTTAATTTGGCGGCGATACCCATCTCATTGTTCTTCAAAGAAGACCAGTAAGGGGCAAGCATTTCATAAGTTGTCCGGCCCAGCAGCAGCGCATCAGCGTTCAGTATACCGTACCGGATGTAATTTAAAGATCCATGTTAACAGAGAACCCGCTTTACCCAGGGACGGTTTAACAGGAGTGTCTGCACGGGCCGGTATATTATCAGACTGATATTCAGAAGGTAAAAATTATTAATAGAAGATAAAAAAGTCTTTTATATCTTTAGTCTTTGCGGCGAAGGGCCAAAACTGAGTTGGAACAAATCGAACCCCATGCATTCCAGGATATTTCGTTGTGGCATACTGCTTCTGATCACCGTTGGTTTTCTGGTAAACGCCTGCGGGCCGGCCGGCCAGGACCGGGAGGTGATTTCTGAAAAAAAAGCACCCGTATACCTGGGCGCTATTGATGCCTTACCGGTCACTTACAAATCGCCGGCAGATAATCCATCCACTCCGGAAAAAATTGAACTCGGCCGTTTGCTTTTTTATGATCCCATTTTATCGGGAGGGAGGGAAGTGGCCTGTGCAAGTTGTCACCATCCTGAATTCGGGTACGCAGAGGATCTCGACCTTTCCATCGGTGTGAATGGCACCGGTCTGGGCGAAAAAAGAAGATTTAATAACAACAACGACATCCCTTTCACTAAACGAAATGCGCAATCCCTGCTCAATACCGCTTTCAACGGCATTGACGAAGATGGGGATTATGATCCTGATAAGGCTCCCATGTTTTGGGATCTCCGGGCGCACAGCCTCGAGGAGCAGGCTTTCATGCCTGTCAAAACCATGGAAGAAATGCGCGGTCACGGTTTTGAGGAAGAGAACATTGATGCCGAGATTGTGAGAAGACTCAACCGGATTCCTAAATACAGGGATCTGTTTAAACAGGTTTTTACCGGGGACAGCGCCGTGACGGACAAAAATGTCAGCAGGGCGCTGGCTGCTTTTCAACGTTCCCTGCTGGCCAATAATTCCCCGTTCGACCGGTACATGCGGGGTGACGAATCTGCGTTTTCAAGCAGCGAAAAGGATGGCATGCAATTATTCATCAATACCGGTTGCGCCCGTTGTCATAACGGGCCGATGCTCTCCGATTTTAAAACACATGTGCTGGGTGTTGCAGATAATGAAAAACGGGCACTTTCAGACTCGGGGTATCATGGCATCTATGCTTTCCGTACACCGACACTCAGAAACCTGCGGTTCACCAGACCTTATATGCATGATGGCAAAATCCAGACACTGGAAGATGTGTTGAACTTTTATGAGGACCTGCACGGGAAAGAGATTCCCAATAAACATGTAAAAAGGGAACAGGTAGACTCGCTGGCCATGATGCTGAATGTGGAATTCAAAAACATCAGTTCCATCGTTGAATTTTTAAATACCCTGAACGACGGCAATTACGACAAAAAAATTCCTGCATCGGTTCCGAGTGGATTACCGGTGGGCGGAAAAATACAATAGGGTATTTTTCATGCCCGGGCCGAATGGTTTATCTGATCAGCACGAGGCTGCCGGTTTCCTGCCGTTTATTGTCCAGCAGATCGGTGCAATTCAACATCCATACATATGTCCCTGCCGGCTGGTCTGCTCCATTGACGGTTCCGTTCCATCCCTGGTAAGGATCGGTGGTTTCGAATATTTTTTGTCCCCACCGGTTGAAAATCACCAGCTGCATTTTCTGTATGATCTCCGGATGCGGAACCTTAAAGATCTCATTGCGTCCATCGTGGTTAGGGCTGAAGACATTCGGCATTTCGATCTGTGTGGTTTGAATCACCCGGATCTTTACACTGCTCTCTGCGCTTTCACAGTTTCCGTGAACCAGTCGTACATAAAGGACCGTATCGTTTGTCAGTAGCCCGGTGGAAAATACACCGCTGTTATTTTGCTGATCGGCCGTTAACGTGAGTGGATCTTCATACAGGAAATATGTGCCGGTCTGCGGATTTTTTGGTTTCAGCGAAGCAGGCGTGTTCCGCATAATAATAATGCTGCCATAATCCGGCAGATCCGGTTTTTCGGTGGTGGAAGGAACGGTAAAACGGTTGCTGGTCGTCAGACAATTGTATACATCCTGCACGGTCAGATAATATTGCCCCGAGGGCAACTGACTCACATCGGCTGATTGCGAAATCACCTTTCCATCCTGGTTGAACCAATCGTAATCAATCGGTTCGCTTCCCTGAATCGTAATTCCCGTAATGGATCCATCCGACAAACCACAGTCATCCGCGTTGATCAGGATGCGCGACGAATCCATTACCGGCGCGGCCTGGCCGGGAACATTAAAAACAGTGGTACTGTCCCTGCATCCCGACTCGCTGGAAGCAAACAGCTGATAGCTTCCGGCAGGAATATTCAGCAGGTCAATGCCATTTCCAATAATGTTGCGGGATCGGGTATTCATCCAGGAATAGGTATCGGCACCGGTCACTTCGATTCCCCGGATGCTTCCGTCAGATTGCGAGCAGCCTGTACCCGTAATGCTGATGGCGCCGATATTGATATAAACGGCAGGCCCGGACTGGTTATCCAGTTCATAAAGAAAACTGGAATCCATACATCCGCCTACCGTGTCGGTCACGACCAGTTTATATTTTCCCGGTCCCTGGCCGTCCAGGTCCATCTGGTCAGATACAAAATGGCCCTGGTCATCCTTCCAGAAAATTTTAATGTCCTGCGTAGTACTTAGTGAAATGCCTTTGATGGAGCCATAGAATTTCCCGCATCCGGGATTATTTATTAAAATCGCGGAGGTATCGAGTTTAAGCGGCGTGGCCTCCAGCTTGTAAGAGAGCGGTGCGCTGCGGCAGCTTTTACCGATCCAGGCATCAAAATAATATACGCCCGCCCCCGCGTTCAGCAGGTCCGGTTTGTCGGATACTATAGAATCCACCCAGTTGCCGGCAACCTGGTGAAAGAGGTGCCATTTCGCATGATCGCTGCCGGTAGTCTGCATGCCTTTGATATAACCATTATTTTTTCCGCAGGAAGGCTGTTTGATCCGCAGTCCGCTGTTGTTGATGAAAGGTTGGGAGAACATGGACGTAGAGCCGTCTGATAACGTGGAGGTAGCCACCACCGCAGCATTGAAATTACCGTGATAAGCCCAGGAACTGTCGGCGTTGGACATGGTTAGTCCGATCCATTGTTTTCCCTCACAGGCATAACAATCATCGTCGAGGTAAATATCGATGCGTGCATTGGGGGTTGCCTTGCCACGAACGAAATCAAGACCGGTAGAGTCCACCTGAACGAAGGGAACATTGGTCTGGGGCTGCAACAGTTCGATCGTGGACGCGTAATAGCTGTTACAGGTAGTTATATTTTTTTTGATGGTGATCCCCGGAGTTCCCACGATGCGTATGCTGGTCTGCAGGGAGTAAGGCGTAAAATAGGCGCCGAAATAATCGGAAAAATTACTGTAGATCGTATTTCCCTGTCCCGGCCCGTCGCCGCCAATCAATCCCCCGGCATAACAATTGGAAATCTCCACACCGGTGAAGGCATCGCCCTGGTTTGCCGAACCCCAGATGGTATTTCCCTGGATGCTGAAATAATTATTGATCTCATCGAGCAGGATGGCGCCGTGAAAGTGATTGTTGAGACAGGAGATGGTATAATCCCCGCCGGAACCCACTACATTGAACAGGGTGGGGGTATAATTCCCGGGATCCAGGGTGCCATCTTTTTTGGTGCCGAAATTATTGTTCTTTACGTAAATGTAGCCGTCGTGGTGGAACACGGCGTTCCAGATGGCAGCCGTGGCCCCCCCGAAAAAAGTATTGCCATCTGCCAGTTCATCCCCGCCAATGGTAATATCAAAAGTTTCCGACAGGAACAGCGGATAAGTTTGCGGCGCCAGGGCAGTGCCATGGTATGTGCTGCTCAAACCGCCATTCATGTCCAGTCCGACAACGTTGGACTGAATGATCAGGTTTCTGCTGGAGTCGGCTTCCTGGTAAGTGTGCCATGCGCTGTTGCAATAAATGCCGTTGGTGCAACCGAGGATGTAATTGCCCATACCCGCCCTGCCGATTTGAATATTATGACAGCGCACATAGCGGATGCCATTGATGATGTTGCCGGTGCTGACCGTGCTGATCATCGCCAGGCCGTAGATGCCAATATCGGAGCAGTCATGGAAGTCGAGGAAATTGAAATCGCCGGCAGCAGTGTTGAGCAGGAGCAGGATCCGGGCTTCGCTGACGCCGATGCCGGCGCCTGCCTGTGAAGATCCGTTGATGGCCAGATTTCCCGTAAGTTCCGGAAGAACGGATTGCAGCGTAATGGTTCGTCCCGCAGGCGAATTGTCCGGAATGGAAAAAATAATCGAATCTCTTGCTGCCGTACCGTTTCCCGCAGCCTGTAAGATCGCGTCCCGAAAACTACCGGGACCTGAATCGGCATTGTTTGTAACGACAATGGTTCCCGCAAGCGCAGGAGAAATCAGGATACAATAACACATCAACCACCAGATGACTTTGCGGAGGGGCGGCATGGCTTGAGTTTAATAAGCAGACGGTTTCCGGTCCAAATCAGCTACCGGCGCAAACAGGTTGAGGATGGAAAAGTAACGAAAATTCAAATCATGATTTGATCCTTTCGGATGAAAGCTGAAATAAAAAAGCCCCTGTGGAAACAGGGGCCGTTAACCAAAACTAACTGCTTATGAGAAAATTGAAAAAGAATACAGGATGTATTACTTTTTATAATGAGGTAGATGTTTTCTTTTCATCAGATACAAAGCTACAACCCGAAGTGTTAAGGTGGTCGTTAATTTCCCTCTATTGGATGAACGGATGAGTGAAAGTCCAGTTGCCCTGATG
The DNA here is from genome assembly GCA_035648455.1 of Puia sp. Taxonomy (GTDB): domain Bacteria; phylum Bacteroidota; class Bacteroidia; order Chitinophagales; family Chitinophagaceae; genus Puia. The sequence continues at coordinate 8,924 of DASRLM010000325.1, forward strand.
GTAGCGGAAACGAGGAACAACCCTTGAGGATCAGGGTTTTATTATCACAACCTGTCCTCCGCCCGCCGGCAAATTAATCGTTAAATTACCAGATGCCCTTACCTCGCGTGTTTCTTTTATCAGGTGATTCGGATTTTCTGCAACGTCCGGCGCATCGGAATATATTTCAGCCTGGTAATTGCCGGACGGTAAAAAATGTAAAGGAATACTGACCGTTCTGGCCTTGCTGTTGTTGATGGTTCCGAGATACCAATCTGTTCCTTTCCGTCTGGCCATCGTCACCCATTCACCGGTTTCTGCGCCTGGAACAACAGTCTGGTCCCAGACTGTTGGCACCCTTCGCAAAAAATCAAAACCATCCTGACCCTCGTACGCTTCCGGTTCGTCGCATACCATGGACAAATGGTTCTCCAGGATCACATACATGGCCAGCATGTGACAGCGTGTTCCGAGCACGTGCGGGCGGCTGACCTGAACCTTGAACCGGGAGGCAGGCTCCGCACGGAAACCGCCAAGATGGTAATCGGTCGGGCCCGCCAGCCCCCTGGTGAAGGGGATTTCAATATCATCATCCGGTGTGATGAGGTTTCCCCATTTATCATTTTCATAATTGAGTGTTCCTTCCCGGGTAGATTCATTGGGATAGGTACGACTGAGCCCTGTTGGTTTATAGGCCCCATGAAACTGGATCTCCAGATGATGCTCAGCTGCTTTTTGCAGGATCTCTTCCTGGATCCTGACCATCTCCTGGTCATCCCGGTCAAGAAAATCTACCATCATTCCTTTTACGCCCCATTGCTGAAATAAAGTAAATGCGGAATCCAGTTTGGGGTAGAGCGCCCTCCAGTGAACCCAGAAACGGATGCCGACGCCTTTACTTTTCGCATAATCACAGATTTCTTTAATATTCAGTCCGGGCCTGGGTTTTGTGACATCCGTATGCGGGCCCGGCTGGTATTCCATGCCGTCATTCTGATACCAGGCCACCCCGCGGTTGCCGATGATGGTGTGGTATTCAATGCCATTGCGGGAAGCAAAATCAATGTAGTACTTATTAAAATCAAAATTAATCCCCGCTTCGAAAGTAGTGTCGGGCAACACATCCCCGTTCCACCAGTGAAAAGTGGCTTTACCGGGTTTCAGCCAAGAGAGGTCTTTTATTGTGCAGGGTTCAGCCAGGCTGGTGAGTATATTGGATTCCATCAGTGAGCCGATGCGGTCGCTGATCATCAACACCCGCCAGGGCGTATGGTGTGGCAGGGAGGCCTGGACCTTGATCTGGGATTGTCCTGGCAACGGGCTGAGCTGACTGGTGAGCATACCGTTGCGTTTGATGAGGGACATGCCGGCATAGTTGACCAGGTTGGCCTCGGTAATGGCCAGATATATTTTTCCCGGAAACTCAAACAAGGCCGGCATATCCATGAGGGTATCGTCCTTAATCTCCTTCAATGGCAGAATACTATACAGGTGTTCGTGTGAAGTGGTGAAATTTTCCAGGAAAGCTACGCGGCCGGTTGGATCATTCATCAGGTTGAACCGGGTATTCTCATCGGTGAGGGTATAGTTGGTCCAGTTAGGCTGTGCAGGGAATTCATAACGGAAGGCAATGCCGTCATCAAACGCCCTGACCCGTAAAATGACCAGCCTTTTTTTACCGCTGCTTTCGCGGAGCGGGATGCTTACTTCTTTATAAAAATCATGCACTGCACTGGTTTTGCCGGCGGGCAGGGTGTAATTATCTTCTCCATCGGTGAAAACGGCGCGTTCTGCTTTAAGGTTTTTGCCCCAGACATCATTATTTTCAAAGGAAAGACCAAGCACGCTGTGATCAATAAGCGGGTGGTTATTAAACCGGACAGCATATTCCGGATTCCCGGCAGTCAGATTAAATTCAAACAGGATCTTTTTATCCGGAGCGGAGAGGCTGATTTTTTTTTGTGCTGAAAGCGGCGCGGCACTCATCAATAAAAAAATGAGAAAAACACAGGTTCTCCGGTTCATTTAGCAGCGAATTAGGGAATAAATAAACGAAATAAATGGTGGCTTTTTTCTATTTAAGCGATTTAGCCGGAATAATGAATAAGGGTATGCTGGTATGATGCAAAACCTTTTCGGCTACACTTCCCAGTAATATTTTATCCAGTCCTTTACGGCTGTGCGTTCCGATTACAATGATATCCGCCTTCATTTCCGTTGCGGTCTGAAGAATACTTTCTGCAAAATCACCTTCTTTTACCACGGTTTGAATAGTTTCGTCTCCCAGATGCTGCTTTGATTTGTCCAGGTAACTCTGGGCTACCTTTTTTAACTTGTCAACGGTGTCTGTCTGAAGTACATCCAGGTCACTGAAACTATCGAACCCCATGATCGGTGAATAGTTCAGTGAGGAATAATAGGTGGCGTCGGAAGTGACATGCAGTAAAATGGTTTGGGCGTTCAGCGCTTTTGATAATTCATATCCCGCTTCTGCAACTCCTGGCGCATCGGGATTAAAGTCGAGTGCAATTAATACTTTCTTCATTTTTGATGATTTAAGTTTTAAACAAATCTCTCTCTGTCTGATGATCCGCGTCACCGGTCAAGCAGTTCTTTAAGAACAAGGGCCTCATTATGTTCCTGGTCTCGGGCACCATAAACCAGGGTAACGGAGTTCCTGCAGGTATTTTTTCCTGAATTCGCTCCACTTGTCCGGATCGTGGCCGAACCACTTTCGCAGTTCGGTACTGGGGGCAATATCCTTCATCCATAAATCAATGGCTGCCTTTTGCTTTGTCAGGCCTCTTGGCCAGAGCCTGTCCACGAGAATCCGCATCCCGTCTTCTTTAGCCGGCTTATCGTATACTCTTTTGACTGCTTTGATCATTTGATATATCCCTTTTAGTACTAATTTAGTGCTTTCCCCAAATTCAATGGCCATG
>DASRLM010000326.1:0-2067 GCA_035648455.1 Puia sp.
ATCCATGACTTGCTGATGAACACCTGAAGGGGCGTTCCTTTAAAAACGTTATTAAAAAAACGATTCGATTGATGAATTATCCGGCCGTCAGAGATTTTAAAAAAGCGATTTCTTTCATTTTATTTTTTTCCTCGTTTGCCTGCAGCACCACAAGAGTATATAAGAGTTCAGTGGTGACACACAGCGACCGGTATACCATAACTGATACGATCACGTCTCTGGATGACAAGATGATAAGGATGCCTTACAACCGGTTGATAGATCCGGCGGGCACGGTTATCCGGTTCGGTGATCCGAACCAGGAAAACCATAGTCTGGATTGTGTACTCCTTCCCGGAACACCGGTGCTGGCAGTGGAAGACCGTTATGGTGTTTCCTTTGTCAATATCCACAGCAATCAGTTTCTTTACCACATCGATTATAATTCATCTCCTGCATTTAAAGGACTGGTGAGTACCTATTCCGGTATCAAGGCATTTAAGGAAGGAGAAACGATGCATGTTTTCTGGGCGGTATCAAAAACTTCCACCGGACGTTCTTATGTGCTGGATGCGGTTTGGGACGGAACAACCGGGAAAATTACCGATTCCATTCCCTTTCATGCTGTTGCCCCTTCACCCATTGCCATTCCCAACGACCTGGCGATTCATATGGAAGACGGAGAGAATTTCCTGTATGTTGTGTTAAGCGGAAACAGCCAGCTGGCTAAGATCAGGTTAAAAGACAGGATGCCGGTATGGATGGTGGCTACGGGTATGGCGCCATTTGGTATTGCCATAACGGATGAAAAGGCCTATGTAACCAATTGGGCCGGCCCGGTTCCTGTGGAGGGAATGGGTGAAACGGCCGGGATTCCTTTCGGTCATGTTTACATTGATTCCCGGACCGGCGCTACGGCCATGGGCACGGTGGATGTATTTGATTTGAAAACGGGGAAAAAGCAATCAGAGATCAGGGTCGGGTTGCATCCGAATGCCATCATCACCAGTCCGGACAAAAACTTCGCCTTCGTATCCAATGGGAACAGTGATCAGGTATCAGTTATCAGTACCCGACAGGATAAATTAATTGATTCCCTGCCTGTGCGCCTGAATGGCATCAGCAATCCCTTTATGGGGGATGCACCCAATGCGCTGGCCATTGATCATTCCGGAACGCGTTTGTATGTTGCGAACGGCATGGATAACGCGGTTGCCGTTATTAAGCTGGGTGCGAATGCTTCCATTTCAGGAAAGGGCAGCAATGAATTGCTTGGGTTTATTCCAACGGAAGCCTATCCCTCCGGATTGGCCCTCGAAAATGATCAGGTGCTTTGCGTGGCTAACCTGGAAGGGGAAGGCGCCAGGATACCCGCGAAAAATGGCGCTTATAACAGCCACCGGGCGGCGGCAACGGTATCCGTAATCCCTTTGCCTGACAGAAAACAATTGAAAGCGTATACGCAGCGCGTAGAAAGCGCCAATCTCCTTTTTCGTGGAAAACTTGCACAGCAATTGCCACGCCCGGGTATAATTCCAAGACCCGTTCCCGAACGTATCGGCGAGCCTTCCGTTTTTAAGCATGTCGTATACATCATCAAGGAGAACAGGACTTATGATCAGGTGTTGGGCGATATGACCATCGGCAACGGCATGCGTTCTTTGTGCATTTTTGGAGAAGAGGTTACACCCAATGAACATCAGGTGGCCAGAAACTATTTGTTGCTGGACAATTATCTGGCCTCGGGCAAATCATCCGCTGAAGGGCATCAATGGACGGATGCCGCTATGACCTCAGATTATGTTGAAAAGAATGTGCGTGCCTGGTTTCAAAGCTACCCGCATGTTCAGACAGATGCATTGGTTTATAATAAAGAAGGGTTTATCTGGAATAACGCGCTGGATCATGGTAAATCAGTAAGGATTTATGGTGAAGCCTGCTCTCCCGAATGTGATGGAAATCTGGATTGGAAAGACATCTATAAATTATCGCAGGAAGGCAGGACGTTTGAATTTAAAAATGTATCCACTATTTCCAGGGTAAGACCCATTTTATCGCAGGAATATCCGGGTTATGACGGTCCTAAAG
>DASRLM010000327.1:0-3703 GCA_035648455.1 Puia sp.
ATACTGCGCTTTATGGAGACTCAGAAAACGCCTGGCCAGCCTATAAAAAGCCAGCACCGTCAGCCAGGTTACGATGCTGTCTGCCAGTTTGAGGGCAAAAACTTTTTTTCCAAAAATGCTGGTGAACAGGCGCAACAGGTAAGCGATCATCGGCGGATGGTCGTAATAGGAGAGGTCCAGATGCTGCGCGTAAAAATCATAATAAGCATCCTGCGGCATTATGCCCATGATGGTAATGAAAACCAGCCGGATAATCACGATGATCAGGGCCAGCCGGATAAACAGGTTCCTGGCCGGCCGGGCCGGATGGATCGGGGAAGAAGGAATTTCGGCGGTCATTGGTTATCTGGCAAAAGCGGTCCGGATCACATTCAGTGCGCCACCGGCTTTGAACCATTCGATCTGTTGTTCATTGTAGGTATGGTTCACCGCGATCTGTTCGGTGGAACCATCCCGGTGATGCAGTACCACGGAGAGCGGAACGCCTTCTTTGAAATGGGTCAGTCCATTGATGTCGATCACATCATCTTCCAGGATTTTATCGTAGTCCGCCTTATTGTTAAATGTAAGGCCAAGCATGCCCTGTTTTTTAAGATTGGTTTCGTGAATGCGGGCAAAGGAACGGACCAGGATGGCCCGTACGCCCAGGTGGCGCGGTTCCATGGCGGCATGTTCACGGGAGGATCCTTCTCCATAATTTTCGTCACCCACCACGATGCTTCCCATACCGGCGGCTTTATAGGCTCTTGCGGTAACCGGCACGGCGCCATATTCACCCGTGAGCTGATTTTTTACCAGATCCGTTTGTTCATTAAAAAAGTTCACGGCTCCTATCAGCATGTTGTTGGAAATATTATCCAGGTGTCCGCGGAACTTCAGCCAGGGGCCGGCCATGGAAATATGATCCGTTGTGCATTTCCCTTTGGCCTTGATGAGCAGGTGAAGACCCTTCAGGTCCGCACCTTCCCAGGCTTTGAAAGGTTCCAGCAGCTGCAGTCGCTGGGAATCCGGATTAACAACAATCTTTACCTTGCTGCCATCTTTTGCGGCAGCCTGGTATCCCGGATCATCTACCGAGAATCCTTTTGGAGGTAATTCAAAGCCGGTTGGTTCATCCAGCATAACGTCTTCACCCAAATCATTCCGCAGGGTATCTTTGAGGGGGTTAAACCGCAGGTCGCCGGCAATGGCAAAAGCGGTAACGATCTCCGGAGAGGCCACAAAGGCATGCGTTGCGGCGAGACCATCGTTGCGGCGGGCGAAATTTCTGTTAAAAGAAGTGATGATCGAATTTTTTCTGGATGGATCGTCAATATGTCTTGCCCACTGACCGATACAGGGGCCGCAGGCATTGGCCAGCACAACGCCACCGATCTTTTCAAATGTTTTGAGAAATCCGTCTTTTTCTATGGTAAACCGCACCTGTTCGCTGCCCGGAGTTATGGTGAATTCGGCCCTTGTCTTTAATTTTTTCTCGATGGCCTGATTGGCAATGGATGCGGACCGGCTGATATCCTCATAAGAAGAGTTGGTACAGGAACCGATCAGGGCCACTTCCAGTTTTTCCGGCCAGTGATTGGCTTTCACCGCTTCCGAAAATTTTGATATTGGCCATGCCAGGTCGGGAGTGAAAGGGCCATTCACGTGTGGTTCCAGTTCATCCAGGTTGATTTCGATCAGCTGATCGTAATACCCAGCGGGTTCGGCGTATACTTCCGGATCCGGCCGCAGGTGTTCCCGGATACCATCCGCCAGCGCGGCTACTTCAGCGCGGCCGGTGGCTTTGAGGTAATCGGACATTTTGTTATCGTACGTGAAAATGGAACAGGTGGCTCCGATTTCGGCGCCCATATTGCAAATGGTCCCTTTTCCGGTCGCGCTCAGGCTTTCGGCGCCTTCACCAAAATATTCCACGATGGCGCCTGTACCACCTTTCACAGTAAGTATACCCGCCACTTTTAAAATAACATCCTTGGCCGAGGTCCAGCCATTGAGGCGGCCGGTCAGTTTGATGCCAATCAGTTTGGGCATTTTCAGTTCCCAGGGCAGTCCGGCCATCACGTCCACGGCATCTGCGCCGCCAACGCCAATGGCCACCATGCCGAGGCCGCCGGCATTTGGGGTATGGGAATCCGTGCCGATCATCATACCGCCGGGGAAAGCATAGTTTTCCAGCACTACCTGGTGAATGATGCCTGCGCCGGGTTTCCAGAAGCCGATTCCAAATTTATTCGAAATGGAAGCCAGGAAATCATATACCTCCCTGTTTACGTCAAGCGCTGTAATGAGGTCCTCTTTAGCCCCGGTTTTTGCCTGGATGAGATGATCGCAATGAACGGTGGAGGGAACGGCAACCTGGCTCCGGCCGCAGGTCATGAATTGAAGCAGCGCCATTTGGGCCGTTGCGTCCTGCATGGCAACACGGTCCGGCTTGAAATCAACATAATCTATCCCCCGGGTGTATTTTTTTATATTCTCCGAATAAAGATGGCTGTACAAAATTTTTTCTGCTAAAGTAAGCGCCTTGCCGGTGATCTTTTTTGCCTCAGCGATTTTTGAGGGCATGCCGGCGTAAATTTTTTTGATTAAATCCAGATCAAAAACCATGAATGGAGGTTTTATGCGTTTTTTGTTAGATAATAATCTTATGGAAACGCAAAATTACCAAAAAAATGCGTGAATGCCTGAGCAGCTACTTGCCGTTTAGTCAATTTTTTTTATTTTGCAGTTGAATGAGCAGGTTTAAAGAATTTATTGAATGGCAGGCCTTTGGAGTATGCTCGGCAATCGGCGATCGCCTGGGCATTGCGACCTCCCGTATCCGGACCTGGTTTATTTACATCTCCTTTCTCACCATGGGATCTCCGCTGATCGTTTATTTTATTCTTGCTTTCTGGCTGAATATTAAACGCTATATTATTTTTGCTAAGCGGAATCCGTTAAATAATGGTTGACAGATGACGGTTGACGGATGACCGACTTTAGTTTCGAATTCGCACCTGAAATCGGTCAACCGTCAACTAAATCACGGCTTTCCTCAACTTCACCAACCTCTCCAATAATTCTTCCAGCAGATCCAATTTCAGCATATTGGCGCCGTCACTTTTTGCCACGGCAGGATTTGGATGGGTTTCAATGAAGAGGCCATCGGCGCCCGCGGCAATTGCTGCTTTGGCGATGGTGCCAATCAGTTTCGGATTCCCCCCGGTTACACCTGCAGTCTGATTCGGTTGCTGCAGGGAATGGGTGCAATCCATGACCACCGGAAATCCGAGATCCTGCATCCAGGGGATATTCCGGTAATCAACCACCAGGTCCTGGTAACCGAATGTGGTTCCTCTTTCCGTAAAAATGATTTTTTCATTTCCGGTCTGCAGAATTTTTTCCGCAGCGAATTTCATGGCCGGCCCGCTTAAAAACTGACCCTTCTTAACGTTGATTACTTTCCCCGTTTCCGCGGCGGCAATCAGGAGGTCGGTTTGCCGGCATAAAAATGCCGGAATTTGTAATATATCAACGAAAGCTGCTGCAGGTGCGGCTTCATCATGGGCATGGATATCGGATGTGGTGGGCAGTCCGAATTTCTGGCCGGTTTTTTGAACCAGTTTCAATGCCTGTTCGTCACCAATACCGGTAAAGGATGCGGAACTGGTCCGGTTGCCTTTGCGGTAAGACGATTTAAAAATACAGGGTATTCCCAGGT
>DASRLM010000328.1:0-10252 GCA_035648455.1 Puia sp.
CTTACCATGTTATCCCGATTTAATTTTCAAATTTTCAAATTTTCAAATCATCAAATTTTAGCAGGATGGAAACACTTTTAAAGAGACAGAAAATCAGATACCGGATCCGTAAAAAAATTTCCGGCATTGCAGATAAACCCCGTTTATCGGTTTTCAGAAGCAACAACGAGATCTATGTTCAGCTCATCGATGATTTGCAGGGCAGAACCCTGGCCTCGGCTTCCTCCCGTGAAAAAGACATTGCTGCACAAAAAGTGACCAAAACGGAAAAAAGCAAACTGGTGGGAGCGGCCATTGCCCGCAAGGCGAAGGAGCTGGGTATTGAGAAAGTGGTATTCGACCGGGGAGGAAATCTGTATCACGGCCGGGTAAAAGCCGTGGCGGAATCTGCCCGTGAAGGCGGTTTGCAGTTTTAATGAACAAAAAGTTTATTCGTAAATATTTATCATGTCAACAACGAATGTAGTTTCTAAGATCAAAGCCGGCGACCTGGAGTTAAAGGAGAAAGTGGTTTCCATCAACCGCGTGGTGAAAACCACCAAGGGGGGACGGGCTTTCAGTTTCTCTGCCCTGGTGGTAGTCGGTAACGAAGCCGGTGTGGTAGGCCATGGACTGGGTAAGGCCAAAGAAGTGCAGGAAGCCATCACAAAAGGTATCGAGGACGCCAAGAAAAACCTGATCCGCGTTCCGGTGATGCATGGTACCATTCCGCACGATCAGCTCGCCAAGGAAGGAGCCGCCAAAGTGCTGATCAAGCCTGCAGCGCATGGTACAGGTGTAATTGCGGGAGGCAGCATGCGGGCTGTGCTCGAAAGCGCAGGCATTACCGATGTGCTCGCCAAATCGCTGGGTTCTGCCAATCCGCACAATGTGGTTAAAGCCACATTCAAGGCCCTCACCTTACTGAGGGAACCGATACAGGTGTCGAGAACAAGAAATTTGTCTTTGAAGAAAGTATTCAACGGATAAACCGCATTAAACCAGAAGGAAATGAAAAAGATCAGGATTACACAAATAAAAAGCGGTATCGACCGGTCAGAACGCCAGAAAAGGACCCTGATAGCCCTTGGGATTAAAAAATTGCATAATGCCCGGGAGATAGAGGCAACACCACAGATACTGGGCATGGTCCGCACAGTGGGTCATCTGCTGAAAGTAGAGGAGATATAATTTGAAAATTTGAAAATGTGGTAATTTGAAAATTTAATTACCGCATGACCCTGTCTTGATTTCAAATTTTCAAATCATCAAATTTTCAAATTCACAAATTCAACAAATGAATTTACATACCATCAGGCCGGCAAAAGGCGCTACACATAAGGAAAAAAGACTTGGTCGCGGAGAAGCTTCCGGTAAGGGAGGAACTTCAACCAAGGGAAACAAAGGCGGACAAAGCCGTGCCGGTTATCAAAGAAAAATGGCCCATGAAGGGGGACAGATGCCCATCCAGCGCAGACTGCCCAAGCGTGGCTTTAAGAACCCGCACCGTGTTTCCTATAAAGTGTTTAACCTGAGCCAGGTTGAACAACTCGCTGAGAAATATGATATTAAGGAGGTTTCGGCGGATAATCTCTATGCCAGCGGACTCATTGCCCGCACAGATCTGGTGAAGATCCTGGGCAACGGGGAACTGAAAACCAAGCTCGTTTTCAAAGTAAATGCCGTGAGCGCCAAGGCAAAAGAAGCCATTGAAGGTGCCGGCGGTACCGTAGAAATCATAAAATAGTTTTATGTAACTTGCATAGACGCATCCCGGTGCGTCTTTTTCGTTGACGCAGTACTTAAATAATTTTGAAAGCACGTGAAGAAACTTATTGATACATTAAAAAATATTTGGGGTATTGCTGAGCTGAGAAGCAAGATCATATTAACGCTTTCCCTTTTACTGATTTACCGTTTCGGTACTTTCATTGTTTTACCGGGAATCGACCCCAATAAACTGAGCAGCCTCAGCGGCGCCAAATCAGGAGCACTCGGATTAATTGATGCATTCTCCGGTGGCGCATTTTCTCAGGCCTCTGTACTGGCACTGGGCATCATGCCTTATATTTCAGCCTCCATCTGCATGCAGCTGGCCGGCATCCTGGTTCCGCAAATGCAAAAAATTCAGAAAGACGGTGAAAGCGGCAGGAATAAAATTAACCAGTGGACGCGGTATCTTACTGTTATCGTAACCTTCGCACAGGCCTATGCTTATGTCTCTTACCTGAAATCGATGGGCCATGATGCCATCATAGAAAGCTTCAGCCCCTACTTCTGGGTAACCACACCCATCCTGCTCACCGCCGGAACTTTATTTGTGATGTGGCTGGGGGAGAAAATAACGGATAAAGGTTTGGGAAATGGAACTTCGATCATCATCATGATCGGGATCCTCGCGCGTTTTCCGAATTCCGTGCGGAATGAATTCATGGCCAAATCTGCCATGGGCAGCGGAGGCATACTCATATTTGTAATTGAAGTGGCCATCATGGTGGCGGTTATATTGGGGTTGATTGTACTGATTCAGGGCGTGCGAAAAGTGCCTGTCAACTACGCTAAACAGATTGTTGGAAACCGGCAGTTTGGGGGTGCAAGACAATTCCTGCCGCTTAAAGTAAATGCCGCCGGTGTTATGCCCATCATCTTTGCACAGGCCATCATGTTTCTGCCTACTTTAATTTCTTATACCAGCTTTGAAAACAAAGAAGGCATCTCCAGGATATTTTCTGATCCGCGCGATTTTGTACACATGACTTTCTATGCCATCGTGGTGATCGGTTTCACTTTTCTTTACACGTCGCTCATCTTTAACCCCAAGCAGGTTGCTGATGATCTCAAACGCAATAACGGTTTTGTTCCCGGTGTGAAACCAGGACAACCCACAGCGGATTTCATCGGATCCGTGATGGATAAGATCACGTTGCCGGGAGCTATCCTGCTGGCTGTGGTCGGCATCCTTCCCGGGTTTGCCCAAAGGGCAGGTGTAACTCAGGGTTTTGCCTCTTTTTATGGGGGAACATCCCTCCTGATCATGGTTGCCGTAATACTGGATACCCTGCAGCAGATCGAAACGCAACTGCTGATGCGTCAATACGACGGGCTGATGAAATCGGGCCGCATACAGGGCCGCCAGTCGGTAACCAATGCAGTGATCTAGATGATCTATCATAAAACAAAAGCGGAAATTGAACTGGCGCGGGAAAGTTGTTTACTGGTAAGTCAAACGCTTACAGAAACAGCAAAACTCCTGAAGACTGGTATCACTACGCTTTACCTGGATAAATTCATTGGCGATTTTATCCGTGACCACGGTGCGGTACCTTCTTTCCTGCAGTACAACGGATATCCCTTCAATTCCTGCATTTCCGTAAATGATGTGGTGGTGCACGGATTCCCGAATGAAAAAGAACTGAAGGAAGGAGATATCGTTTCCATTGACATCGGTGTGTATAAAAATGGTTTTCACGGAGACCATGCCTATACCTTTGCGCTCGGTGATCCCGGAGCCTCCGTGGCCCAGCTCATCCGCGTAACCAAAGAATCGCTCTACAAAGGCATTGAGAAATCAGTATCGGGAAACCGGATCGGCGACATCTCCTTTGCTATACAGGAACATACGGAAAGAAAATATGGCTATGGGGTCGTCCGCGAACTGGTTGGTCACGGACTTGGTAAAAAATTGCATGAGGAACCCCAGGTGCCGAATTATGGAAGGCGCGGTTCAGGTGCTAAAATGCGGGAGGGCCTGATCCTCGCAATAGAGCCCATGATCAACCTGGGAAAGCGCGAAGTGTATACGGAAGATGATGGGTGGACGGTCAGGACCCAGGATCACAGCGTTTCCGTACATTTTGAGCACGATGTGTGCATTCAGAAAAACAAGGCTGACATCCTCTCAGACTATTCGGGCATTGAAGCTGCCGAACGAAACAACCCCGAGCTATTTGTATCCTGAATGCCGTTCTTCGCGCCATCCGGCCCAATTAACCACTTACACCGAAATCCCGTAAAGCATCGTTGAGACTTGTTTTCAAATCGGTGGACGCTTTTCGCTGACCGATGATCAGGGCGCAGCTTACCTGGTATTCGCCAGCAGGAAATTTCTTTGGGTAAGTTCCGGGAATAACCACGCTTCTGGCAGGAACCCGGCCTTTATATTCTACCGGAGAAGAATCGCTGACGTCAATAATTTTTGTGGATTGGGTTAGCACCACATTGGCGGCCAGCACGGCCTCTTTTTCCACCCGGACCCCTTCCACCACAATGCACCTGGAGCCGATAAAACATCCATCTTCAATAATCACCGGAGCCGCCTGCAAGGGCTCTAAAACACCGCCTATGCCCACCCCGCCGCTAAGGTGAACCCCTTTCCCGATCTGGGCACAACTGCCCACCGTTGCCCAGGTATCCACCATAGTCCCTTCATCCACGTATGCGCCGATATTCACGTAGCTGGGCATGAGTACAACGCTTTTAGCCAGGTAAGCGCCATATCTTGCAACGGCATGCGGAACGGCCCTTACACCCAGAGAAGCATAATCCTTTTTCAGCGCCATCTTATCATAAAACTCAAAGGGCTCCAGCGACCAGGTCTGCATCTGGCGGATGCCGAAATACATCAGGATGGCCTGCTTTACCCATTCGTTCACCACCCAGCCATCGCCTGACGGGGATGCCACACGCAGTCTTCCTTTGTCTGTTTCTTCAATCACTTCCTCCACCGCACGCCGATGCGCTTCCGATTTAAGCAAATCCCTGTTTTCCCAGGCTTCTCTTATGCGTGCCTCAAGTTCCATTTAAAAATTTTTGCAAACATACTATTTTCCTTAGTTACCCTATTTTTGATACAGCATAAAATAACCGGTTGGAATTTGAAAACGATATCAGGCATTGTCTGGATACACTCCGAACAGGAGGAACCATTCTTTATCCCACGGACACGATCTGGGGAATCGGTTGTAACGCGACGGATCCGGCAGCCGTTAAGAAGATCTTTGAGATAAAACAACGCGTCGAATCCAAATCCCTGATCGTTTTACTGGCGGATCCACGCGATATTAACCGCTATGTCAGCCTGCCGGAACCTTATCTGTTTGATTATCTGCAGACCGTAGTTCGGCCAACAACCATAATTTATGAAGGAGCCATCGGCCTCGCCGAAAACCTGATTGCAGCGGATGGCAGTATTGCCATACGGATAGTAAAAGAGGATTTCTGCAGGCACCTGATCAAACGATTCGGAAAACCACTGGTGTCCACCTCGGCAAATATTTCCGGGAAAACAGCTCCCGGTCATTTTAAAAATATTTCTGCTGAAATAAGGAACGCGGTTGATTATGTTGTCCAATACCGGCAATCCGATGAAGAGTCTGCCAGGGCTTCCACTGTAATTCGTTTTAACAGCCATGGAGAGATCCGGGTTTTGAGACCATGACGAATGTGCCCGATTGTTTCTTTTGTTGCCGGATTATTCATAAAAATTCCTGTTCTTCGCATATCAAAAAGCGTTGCAGAAATTCCTGATCATACAAACGGCTTTCATCGGCGACGTGGTGCTCGCAACGCCGATCATTGAAAAACTGCATAGCTTTTTCCCGGATGCTCAGATTGATTTTTTGGTCCGGAAAGGAAACGAGCCCCTCCTGATGAATCACCCCCGTCTGCATGAAGTGCTCATCTGGAATAAGAAAAAACACAAGCAGAGAAATCTGCTTGCCCTGATCTTCCGGATACGCAGGATCAGATACGATAAAGTGATCAACCTCCAGCGTTTTGCTTCAACGGGTTTGCTTACCGCTTTCTCAGCGGCAAAAGAAACCATCGGCTTCAATAAAAATCCGCTTAGTTTTCTGTTCTCAAAAAAAATATCCCATATAGTTGGGGAAGGAGAAAAGCTTCATGAAACGCAACGGAACCTGGAACTCATCCTGCATTTTACCGGTCCGGGTTATTTCCTGCCGGCCCTATATCCGGCTGCGGGAGATTTTACATTTATTCAACCCTTCGCATCCGGGAAGTTCATAACGGTGAGTCCAGCTTCCGTCTGGTTCACCAAACAATATCCTGCGGAGCAATGGATATCGTTTATCCGGCAAACAACGGCAGAATACAGGATCCTGCTGTTGGGCGGACCCGGTGACCGGCCGCTCTGCGAAAACATCCAGACTGCACTGGGGACCCACAGCATTGAAAACCTTGCCGGTTCGTTAACTTTTCTGCAATCCGCTGCGCTCATGTCTCTCGCGGCCATGAATTATGTAAATGATTCGGCGCCAATGCATTTTGCTTCCGCCATGAATGCTCCGGTAACAGCCGTTTATTGTTCAACGGTGCCAGCATTCGGGTTTGGTCCTTTATCGGATGTCCGGAATATCGTGCAGATTGAAGGAACCCTGTACTGCCGTCCCTGCGGATTGCATGGATATGCGGCCTGCCCCGAGGGTCATTTCCGCTGCGCCGGGGAAATCAGGGATGATCAATTATTAAAAACCTTTCCGGCAGGTCGCTGATTCCTTGCTGCTACCTCTTGAATAATTTACCTTTGCTGCCATGCAAATTTCCTGTTCTGAAAATGAGTTGTTGTTGTTCCGCAAAATCGCGGATGCAGCTGCTGAATTGCAGTCGGAAGCCTATGTGATCGGAGGGTTTGTACGCGATAAACTGATCGGACGCCCGACCAGCGATGCGGATATTGTATGTGTGGGCAACGCCATTGAACTGGCGCATAAAGTAGCTGATTCTTTCTCTCCGAAACCCACTGTTTCCTTTTTCAAAAATTTCGGAACGGCCCATTTCAAAATCCGTGACGCCGGCACCACCGGCGACATGCTGGATGTGGAATTTGTGGGGGCCCGCAAAGAAAGTTACCGTTCTTCCTCGCGCAAACCGGAAATATCCGAAGGGACCCTGCAGGATGATCAGAACCGCCGTGATTTTACCATCAACGCGCTGGCCATCAGCCTGAACGCAGAAAATTACGGCCAGCTCCTGGATCCCTTCGACGGCCTGAAGCACCTGGATGAAAAAAGGATTTTAACGCCGTTGGACCCCCTCACCACTTTCAGCGACGATCCGCTGCGCATGCTCCGCGCCATCCGGTTTGCCACCCAGCTGGGATTCCGCATTGATCCGGATACTTTCGATGCCATCCGGGAGGATGCGCCCCGGATCCGGATCATCTCACAGGAACGCATAACCGAAGAGATCAATAAGATCATTTGTTCCCGGGATCCTTCGGTTGGATTTGATCTCTTGTACCAGGCGGGACTGCTGGAAATTATTTTTCCAAAGATGACCGAGCTGGCTGGCGCTGAATACATCGACGGCCATGGTCATAAGGATAATTTTTATCATACTTTGCAGGTGCTGGACAATATCTCGCAGAACACCAGCGATCTGTGGCTGCGCTGGGCCGCCATTTTGCATGATATCGGGAAACCGGCAACCAAAAAGTTTGAAAAGGGTCATGGATGGACCTTCCATGGTCATGAGGTGGTGGGTGGAAGGATGGTTCCGAAGATCTTTGATCAGTTTAAACTTCCCTTAAATGAAAAAATGCGTTTTGTACGCAAAATGGTGGAATTGCATCTGAGGCCCATTGGTCTCACGCGGGAAAATATTACCGATTCCGCCATCCGGCGGCTTTTGTTTGACGCCGGAGAAGATATTGACTCGCTGATGATGCTTTGCGAGGCAGACATTACCTCCAAAAATAAACAGAAAGTTAAAAGATACCTGGAGAATTTTGAACTGGTCCGTTCCCGGCTTGCCGCCGTTGAGGAAAAAGACCGGATCCGCAACTGGCAGCCCCCGGTAACGGGAGAAATGATTATGGAAATTTTTGGCATAAAACCCTCCAGGCAGGTCGGTGACCTGAAAAAGATGATCCGGGAAGCCATCCTGGACGGGGAAATAGAAAATACCTATGATGCGGCATTCCGGTTTATGATGGAAAAGGCCGCCTCCATGGATCTAAAACCGGTAAAATAGCCTATACTTACTTTTTATTGCCGGGAAATAAAGCTGGTCATTAATTTGATGGTTTATTTTATTTTTGAATTACTTAACAGGAACGACTATGGCAGTTTTAAAATTCAGGATTTATTTTGAGGAAGACGACAGCGTTTACCGGGATGTAGTGGTGAAGCATAACCAGCATTTTCTGCAACTTCATCAGGGAATTTTAAAAGCCTATGAATTTGACAATAAGCATCAGGCTACTTTTTTCAGAAGCAATGACCACTGGCAGCGGGGAAGGGAAATTTCACTGGAAAAATATGACAGGGAATATAAAGTGCCGCCCCTGATCATGGGGGAAGCACCCATTGGTTCCGAGATAAAGGACCCTAACCAGAAGTTTGTTTATGTGTATGATTTTGTCAGGAACTGGACCTTTCTGGTGGAGCTCATCCATGTTTCGAAAGAAGAGAACAACAAGCTGGAATATCCTGCCATCGTCAAGAGCGAAGGCATAGCCCCTTCGCAATATGGAACGCGGGGACTGGTGGGTGATAAACTGGCCGAAGTGGAAGAAAAATATGATCTGGGCCGGAGCGCAGAAGGATTTGTGGTGGTGGGTGGCGACTCCGCCGATCTGGAAGAATCGGAGGAAACCGGTGATTTGGGGGAAGAAGAAAGCAGCCCGGAAGATGAACCAGGCACAGAATAATGCATGCTAAAACCGTCATCATCATCACGGGACCGACTGCTGCCGGGAAAACGGAATTATCTCTGGCTGTCGCCCGTCATTTCAATACGTCCATCATTTCAGCAGATTCACGTCAGTGTTTTCGCGAATTGAACATCGGCGTTGCCAAGCCTACTTCTGCCGAGCTGAACATGGTGAAACATGAATTCGTCAATTCCCATTCCATCCGGGAAGAAGTAAATGCTGCTTTGTTTGAATCACTTTCCCTGCAATGGGCGAATACCGTTTTCGAAAAACGGGATGTACTGGTGATGGCGGGTGGCACGGGATTGTACATTAAAGCTTTTTGCGAAGGGCTGGATCCGGTTCCTCCGCCGGATGAACAATTGAGAACAGAGATCCGGGAACAATACGAACGGAACGGACTGGCCTGGTTACAGGGCAGGATCAAATTGCTCGATCCGGGATATGATCAATCCGGCGAAACCCGGAATCCGCAGCGTATGATGCGGGCGCTGGAAGTGATCGAAAGCACGGGCCGTTCTATTCTCTCCTTCCGGGGTGCACCTAAAAAGATCCGTCCTTTTCATATTGCCCGGTTTGGCATCCGCGTTCCTTCTCCTGTTTTATATCAGCGCATCAATGAGCGGGTTGACCGCATGATGAAAT
Organism: Puia sp.; assembly: GCA_035648455.1. GTDB lineage: Bacteria > Bacteroidota > Bacteroidia > Chitinophagales > Chitinophagaceae > Puia. The sequence continues at coordinate 9,299 of DASRLM010000328.1, forward strand.
CGGGATTGCTGGATGAAGCCCGCTCCCTGCTTGCTTTTCAGCATCTCAACGCGCTGCAGACGGTTGGTTATACGGAATTGTTCGAATACCTGAACGGGAGTTCGGATCTTACGGCAGCCGTTGACAGAATCAGGCAGAACAGCAGGCGTTATGCCAAACGGCAGATGACCTGGTTAAGAAAAGAGCCGGCCATGCATTGGCTCGGAGAAGATCCGCTGCGGGAGATTATTGACAATTACCAACGGGGTTAAAATTTGAAACCCAAGGTCAGGATCAGGTTGCCGGTGTTTTGATTTATCCGTGCATACACATTGTCTTTATCACTGAGCCGGTACGGGAAACTGGCGTCTTTCACAAAGCTTTCCACATAGGTGAGGTCCACAAAAATACCGTGATTGCGGTAGCCCAGTCCGCCACCCACGGTTGCGCGGCTTGCTTTAATATCGGAAGCGGCATAGGGACTCAGGGAGTAGGATCCGCCGGCCCGCACGGCAAGGTCATTGAATTTAAGTTCGCCGCCGAGCCGGAAATTAAGACTGTTCTTATAATAATTTTTTACGGTATTGTTGAGCGCATCGTAATAACCATTATCCGTATAATAGGCGTAATCGTCATCGGAAGGAACACTGAATCTCGGGCTTTTATTGGTGATGTATTCAACGTCCCCGGTTATGAATCCTTTCTGCGCCTTCGGGTCCGCGCCGGTACCGAACACATAGGATCCGCTGGCAATAATATGCCAGGAGGAAGAAAGGTCGTACCGGATGCTGTTGCCGCCACCGCTGTTATTGTCCATCACGCCGGAGGATGTGGAATCGAGGTGGTGATAATCTTCGGCATCGGAAACGAGTTTGGCATCCACGCGGTCAGTCAGCGTGTATAAAGTCGGGCTGTGAATGGCCAGCCCAACGCGCCAGGCTGCGGTGGGGCGGAAAATGGTGCCCAGTTTCAGAT